>QMKU01000009.1 GCA_003646525.1 Campylobacterota bacterium | reverse complement strand
ATCCACCCACTTCGTGAGTTGATTTTGCAACACATGACCCCTACCGTGCTTAATTCATTGGCAAGGAGATGGAAAGATGATAAACCGTATATCGTGTACTGCAAATTAAAACTTATAGCTGATACCAAAGTTCCAAGAGTTGAGCCCTGTGGTCAGTATCGTATCGGTCTCTCCTAAGTCAGTATAGTCTACAAAAGCACCGAAACTCTTTGTAAAATTAAATTTGGCACCCAATCCCCAAGAAAACAGAGTATCACTATTTGACTGCAAAAGAAGCGTATAGTCATTCATTGTTACGCCCAAAAGTGCATAAATTGAGATCACATCAAAACTGTATTGCGGCTTGGCATAAAAGGCAAAACTTTCTGCCTTGTATTCATCAAAAATATCATAATTGTCATATGTATCGACCAAAGCGGAACTAACATTCCAATAATATCGCCCTTCAATACCGAGCCACTCATTGAAGTCAAATCCTGCGAGAATAACAACACTATCAGTTACAACATCAAATGCCAAAAGGTCGAAGAGATCATCCGATGTTCCCAACTCAATAGTAGTATACGCATATCCAAGCCCGAGGTACAACCCAGCATCATCCGCCTGAAGAGAGCTGCTTCCTATTGCCAATGCCACCAAGGCGGAGAGTGTTATTTTATTCATTATTTTCCTTTTAATAATCTAGTACCACTTTATTTTTACTTAGTATAGCAAAACTTTTTAAACAATCCTTTACCCACCCCAGCCATGCATCTTTTTGGAGATGATTACATCATAATTGGAAAAAGTATCCAGTGTATTAGTCGCAACAAAATTATTTTCTTCAAGAAGTCCACTCCAGATATGATTTTCTGTGAAATTGTTTTTAGGAATAAAAAGCAAAATCAATCCAGCATTTTTGATCGCAGGATAACTCTTTTTGAGAAATGAGGCTCTCTCTTCATTTGAAATTTCACAGGTGACAAAGAGGTAGTCGTACATTTTTGCCTGTATCGCATAGCGCGGTTGTGCGAGATTGATCTGTTTGATCTTGATATTGCCACTCTCGGCATATTCTTTTCTCTTTTCCTCATAGCAAATATCTTGGGTACAGTTAAGTTGATATTCATAATCATTCTCTTCACATATCTGCCCGATTTTTTTACTCAAGAGATTACTATCATCACTAAAGTGCATAATTCGGATGGCAGGGTATAGATTGATGATGCCAAGAAGTTGACTGATTCTCTCTTCTTCAAGCTCTTTCATAGGGATTCCTCGTATAATTTATTAAGTGTATCAAAAAAACTATGATACATAGCTAAGAACTTAAAAGTGAGGCAAAAATGAGTTTTAGAAAAAAAATAGAAGCTGTAAGCCTACAGCTTCCGAGTAAAAAAGTATATCAAGAAAATCTTGATGTTCTTCTCTCTTTGATCGAGAGACATAGTGACAAGGCAGTAATTATTGTACCTGAAGTATATTTGACAGCTTATGACTATGAGCATATAGAAGCTGCTGCCGATTTTTCTGCAAAAGCCATAGAGATTCTCAAAGAAATCATAGGCGATCAGATCGTAGCCTTGACTCTTATTCTCAAAGAGGGACAAGATTTTGTCAACCGAGCTGTTGTCATCCATAACCATACGATCGTCCATCAACAAGAGAAGGTAAAACTTTTCAAAATGGGTGATGAAGATCTCTATCTCAAAGCAGGAGAATCTGAAGAGATTAAGCCTTTTGAGGTCGATGGGACAAAGTATGCGTTAATCATCTGTTTTGAATTGCGCTTCAAAGAGTTGTGGAAGCAGATAGAGGGAGTGGATATTATACTTGTGCCCTCACGATGGGGATTGCCTCGCAAAAGTCATCTTGAAATTCTCCCCCGTGCACTAGCGATCATGAACCAGTGCTATGTTATGGTTTCAAACAGTAGTGATGATGATATGGCTAGCTCATCGGCCATCATCTCACCCAATGGTGAAGTGATACAGGATGATGATAGTAATAGCGTCGAGGGTATAGTAGATTTTGCCGAGATCACAAAGATGCGTCGCTATATTCCTATGGATTAAGATCAGAATAAGAATATTTGGCTGTTTGTATCCTTGGGTAGCCTTAATAGAATTTTAGATAAAATTCGCTTTAATTATAAACAGAAGAGAGATAATGCCGGTACCTATCAAACTACAAAAAATGATTGTAGAGATCGAAAAAGAGTTTACACTTGATCCCCATGTTCGGGATGCCTTTTCTCGTGTCGATCGTGAAGCTTTTGTGCCTAGTGGCTTCCGGCATCTCGCCTATCAGCTTGACGCACTACCTATGAGCGCTAGACAGTGGATCAGCTCTCCCCTCACTGTCGCCAAGATGACACAGCACTTGGAACTTAAAAAAGTAGACACTATTTTAGAGGTAGGGTGCGGTAGCGGTTATCAGGCTGCTATATTGAGCCAAGTTTGCCGACGCGTTTTTACCATTGAGCGTATTGATACACTAATTAAAGAGGCAAGAGCTCGATTTTCCAATATGGAGATCAACAATATTTTTACCAGATTTGATGATGGACAAAGAGGCTGGAAAGCCCATGCACCCTATGAGCGAATACTCTTTTCTGCGACTGCCAAAAAGATTCCACAGGCTCTTTTCGATCAACTTGCAGAAGGCGGAATATTGGTTGCTCCTGTACAAAAAGGATCAAAGGAAATTATTACACGATTTTACAAACGAAAAGGACGCATCAGTAGCGAAGAGATCGAACCCTGCCGATTTGTGCCAGTCCTAAGTGGGACAGAAAAGTTTTAAATCAGAGTTATTTATCTATTTATAATCTGTTTTCCAATCGTTTACCCTAAAGAGATATAATACTTGTTATGAAAGAAAAATTCTTTCATAACGATGTCGAGAGTTTGCTCTACTCCTTGTCTAAAATGTAAACTCTCCTTGTTTTCTCTCGGCGATCGTACCCCTAGAATAAGAAGTGGCTTTGAAGTGTTTTTCAGGATATTCGTCTCCTTGTCCGTCACTTCTTCTTAAATAATATTTATTCCCAAAGAAAAAGATTTCTCAAATATTAATATCTCACCAAGACCCATAAAGCAGATTTGTGCTATGATTAATTCATTTAAAAGGAAAAGAATGTTATTAAATAAATTACACAAGGGAGATGAGGCAGAAATCATCAAGATACATGCTGACAAAGCACTTAGAGATCGCTTCAGTTCGTTTGGCTTGATGCGTGGAGAAAATATAATCGTCAAAACATGTTCACTTGCAAAACAGACAATGGAGATAAAGGTAGGCGCAACTGCCATTGCACTGAGAGCAGACGAAGCTGGAAAAATAGAGGTAAGAAAACTCCAGACAACAGTTTGCACATCAGAAAATAATATAGATTTGGGTACAATATCTAAAAAATCTTCAAATTTAGGATAAGGTATTCAATGAGGCAAATTAGAATTTTACTTACACTTGCGCTACTGTTCACTACACAGATAATGGCAATCGGTTTCGATACAGCTGCACCCACAGTTATTGCCAAGATAGTGAAAGCTCAGGCAAAAAACAGCTCTATACGAAAAATTTATACTATTAGTGCCAATAAACCGATTTGGGTTACGGCGTATGGACTCTCAACACTAGGACGAGGTCTTCTCGACCAGATAGAATCAGACTCCTTGTTAAGTCATAATACAAAAATATACAGAGACTATAGTGCTATTGAATCATTTGGTACTTCTGCCTCTTTTTTTGGAGGAAAGAGATCAATCAAAAAGCAAATCAAGCTTGAGCTTAAGATGACCCAACTCTACAAAAATTATGCCAACTACAAGATCTATGGTATGATTAATTGGCCTATTTTTCGAGGTCGTTTGCAGCAGATTATTGTAACAGACGGTATTCATGCAGATTGGGAAATATATCCAAAATATACTGTCTATTCTCTTTTGGAATCAATGAGAAACAGCGAAGAGGTCAGAGGGCTTTTTGATCAGACAACCCCTCAAACACAACTCTACACAAATCTTGAAAAATGGTATTTTCATTATCTTAAGATTGCAGAGAGTGATAAGTGGCCAGTGATCCCTAGTTTTGATACTATTAAGCCTGGCATGAGCAATAGTGTGATCCCACTGATCCGAAAACGACTCTATTTAAGTGGTGACCTACAGAGTTGTGAATCAAGCTATTCAGACACCTATGATATTTGCCTTGTTGATGCTGTAAAGCGTTTTCAAAAGCGAAACGGTCAGAGTGCGGATGGCGTGATTGGAAAAAGTACTAGCAATATACTCCGCCAGAGCCTCAATCAAATTTTGACTAAAATGGAACTCAATCTTGATCGAATGAAAATGATGAAACGAGAAGAGAGCAATAGGCATATCATGATTAATATTCCTGCCTTTAAACTATATTTTTATGAGAATGGAGAAATCTTCCAAACTATGAAAGTCATCACAGGAAAGAAAAAACATCCAACACCTGTATTTAGTGATACTGTTGAAACTGTCGTTCTCAATCCATATTGGAATGTCCCTAAAAGCATTATTCAAAAAGAGATGATCCCTAAACTGCTGAGAAATTCTAATGCGATGAAGAAGCAGGGTATTGAGATACGAAACGGGTGGGGTTCAGATGCAAAAAAGATCTCTGCTTCTTCAGTCAACTGGAGTAAGTATCGATACAGCAAGTCGGTACCTTATCGTTTTGCGCAAGTACCAGGACATAAAAATGCTCTAGGAAAAATAAAATTTCTTTTCCCCAATAAGTTCTCAGTCTATATGCACGATACACCAACCAAGCATCTATTTAAGCGACAGAGAAGGGCTTATAGTCATGGCTGTATCCGTCTAGAGAAACCAAGGGAGCTGATGAAAACCTTTGCAGGGTTCAACTCAAATCTTGATTATGACAGAGCACAAAAGATCCTCAAGGGGAAGCAGCAGTCATATTACAAAGTAGAGCATATTCCTGTTGATGTAACTTATCTCACAGCGTGGGTTGACCCTAGTGGCACACTGCAGATGCGTGGTGATATCTACAGTTATGACAAAGAGCAGCTTAAGTATCGTAATAAATATTAAAAAGCTCACAAGAACAGATATACAAAAAAACTATATTTAGGCATCCTTCATATCCAATAAAAGATAGTTTACAATGTTGTAGGTGCGACCATGTCGCACAAATGATGATATACTCGTGTGACACGGTCACACCTACAAAATCCAATAAGTTTAAAGTGTAAACTACTTATGAAGGATGCCCTATTTATTTATATAAATCTATCGAGAGGAGCATAGTATGCAATGGGAGAAAATAGGTAATATCAATATGCTTATAGTCGAAGATGATCCATTCAATCGACTACTAATTAAGTCACTGCTTAGTAAAATAGTGCAAATCAATTTCTTTGAAGCAAGTGATGGGCTAGAGGCTCTAGATGTAATGAAACAAAGTCAAATAGACATTATTCTACTAGATTTGCATATGCCGAACATGAATGGACATGAGATGCTTAGTATAGTAAAAGCTGAAAGAGCTTACGATGAAATTGCTATACTGATCATGACAACTGACAAAGAAGAAAAAAGGAAGCTGTACAGGAAGGGTGCCGATGGTTTCATCTCAAAGCCTTTCAGACTAGATGAGTTAATAGCAAAGATATATAAAGCACTCCTCGATAAAAAAGAGAGATACTCAAAGAAGAGTGTATCTAATAAAAAAATAGCAAATTTTCTAACCTACAATTATGATAATGTAGAAGCATCTCAAAGAGAGTTTTTTTGTAAACTTGCCTCACTGAAAGCCTTGTCAAACGCATCAGAAGATTTAAAAATCAAACTAGTGGCTACTATCGCTAAAGAGTTTGCACTAAAGCTAGATTATAGTACAAATCAATCATTAAATATATACTGTGCTACCAAGGTTAGAGATGTAGGCTTGATAGGTTCCTCTAGGATACTAAACTATGAAGACAAGTTCACAGATGCAGATAGAAAGCTCTATGGTAAATATGTTTTATTGGGTCATCAGCTACTCTCAAATAGTTTAGAGACAGGCTTCATAGAAGTGGCAAAAAAGATAGTTTTGCAATATAGAGAATCATATGATGGTAGTGGTATACCATATCAAATTAAAGGGGGGTCTATCAGCCAAGAGGCTATGATCGTGATGATGGCAGAGACTTTTGAAGCTCTTTTAGGAGAGAGGGCATATCGTAAGCAAAAATGTCATACACCGCAAGAGGCATATGATATATTTTCTGCTCTAAATGGCAAGAGATTTGATCCAGTATTAGTAGAGATCTTTCTTAAAAACTTTTCATTTTTTATCCAAAAAAGAGAAGATATTATTATAAAAAATAAAAAGGGAGTTAAATAATGAAAAGTATGCTTATCAATGCCTACTCTATCGAGGATTTGATAGAAGAGATAGACGAAAAGATCAAGGAGGGATTTGCCCCATCTTTGGCTTTTGTCTATACCTCTGTAGCTTATGATGTACGCAAATTAGTAGCAGAGTTAAACAAATATTCATTTTATATATTTGGATCTACTACAGTCGGTGAAGTCTTTGCAAATGAAGAGTTAGGTGTAAATGAAAAAGAGGAGACTATAGTCTGCATGCTTGTAGATGTAGACCCCAAGGCCATAGCTCTTAAGTTGTTTCCTTTTGGGGGAGACCAATATTACTCACTGGGCAAGCAGGCAGGGAGCTGGGCTAGAAGTCAATTTGATGATACTACTATTGTCACAGCTACCGCTGGATTGGCATTTGATAATGATGCCTATACTCAAGGGATATTGAGTTCTGGTGTCACATATGCCTTTGGTGGAGCAGCAGGAGATGACCTCATACTCAAAGATACTCTCGTCTTTTCTGGAGAAAATTTCAATAACCACGGTACCGTTGTTTTGGCTCTAGATAACTCCAAGATAGAAGTAGTGGGGTCTCGCGCATTTGGGTGGATAGGCATAGGCAAAGAGAAAATAGTTACCCAAGCAGATAAAAATATCGTCTACCAAATAGATAATAAACCTGCTGCTGAGTTTTACAAAACATATCTCCAAGTTGAGAGTATAGATATGCCTCAAACAGGTATAGAGTATCCTCTTGAGGTTACTATGCGTAATGGTCAAGTAGTATATAGGGCTGTATTAGATATCAATAAAGTCGATGGATCTTTGATATTTGCAGGACATGTCGAAGAGAAGTCCAAAGTACGCATCTCAGCTCCTCAAGGGAAAGCCATCATAGATGAGGTATCAAAAAGTATCAATGAGTCTATATCACAAAAAGAGAACTTCATTCCCGATATAGCCCTTGTATTTCCTTGTTGTTCACGCAAGCAAGTACTTGGAGCATTTACAATTCAAGAGATAGAGGTAGCTTATAGAGCAGCCAAATGCCCTCTTGTCGGCTTCTTTGCTTATGGAGAGATAGGTGCCTTCCCTGGTGGATATGGCTTTCACAATGAGACATTTGTCACCGCACTACTACGAGAAAAGGAGTAATCAATGTTAATGCAACCTATAATAACTATCATAAATAATCTTCCAGAGTCAACTAGCAAAACCGTACTCACCAAAAAATTTGATATTTTAGAGAAAGAGATCGGGAAAACAGAGGCAAAATATATCAAAGCCAATGAAGATAAGCTCACTCTCTCTCACCTCCTATCCAAGGTCAATCAAGAGCTAGAAGAGTCACTAAGAAATGAGAAGAGATTTATCGCTTCTGTCAGTCATGAACTCAGAACACCACTTACTGCTATATTGGGATATAGTGAACTACTAGATGATACCTTACTTAACAATAAACAAAAAAGATACCTAACAAATATTGTACAGAGTTCTGATCATCTGTTGGCACTTATTAGTGATTTGTTAGATGTTGCCAAACTAGAAGATAACCGTATAGAACTCTCAGTCAAAGAGTTTGACCTTGATGATATACTCAATGAGTGCGCTAGTCTTATCAAGTCCAAAGTGGCAGACGGTGTTGAATTCATTGCAACTATCCCTCTTTTGGAGTATCCTGTGATATCTGACGACAAGAGGGTAAAGCAAATTTTTATCAACCTTCTATCTAATGCTGCCAAATTTACAAAACAAGGCTCTATTCGTTTTTATATCAAGAGTATTGAGGAGCTAGAGAACGACAAAGTCAAATTTATTATCAATGTTGATGATACAGGTGATGGTATACCTGCTGATGTAACTGATACACTTTTTGATCCTTTTCAGTCTACAGACAAGACTCAAGGGACTGGACTAGGTCTATATATCTCACAACAGTTAGCGTATTTGATGGATGGAGAGATCAGTGTTGAGTCAAAAGCAGGCGTAGGAAGTAGCTTTAGTGCTGAGATTGTAGTTGAAAAATCTACCAAGAAAGAGGTAGGAAAAGATCTCAAAGGTGCAAATATCATGATGTTTGCAAATAGAGATGAGTTTATAGATAAGATATCTCAAGAGTTCATGGGGCTAGGTGTCAACTTCCAAAACTATAATATCATCAATGCAAATATCACTTCATCTTTGGTACAGATGGTTGTAAGTGGTCAATTTTATGATGTTGCTATCTTTGATATGGATGTATTTAAAAAGGACACACATCATATAGCAGGAACACTAAAGGCTATCAACCCAGATATCAAATTAGTTGCTTTGGTAGAAGAGGATAGTGATAAAAGTTTTGCAGAGTTTGACCAAGTGATACATAAACCTATACCTTATCAAAGATTTATCAAGCAGACAGAGAGTATCTACTCTTCAGAGTTTTTTGGAGAGACAAAAGAGGTGGATTACTCCAAAATTGATATTCTTATAGTTGAAGATGTGGAACTCAACAGAGAGTATGAAAAAGAGATGCTCAACAACTTCTTCTCCATAGTTTGTGATACTGCCGTGAATGGTCAAGAAGCAGTAGATATGGTCAAAAACAATGCCTATGATGCAGTATTGATGGATATGAGAATGCCTGTGATGGATGGACTAGAAGCCACTAGAGAGATAAGAAAGTTCAACAAAGAGATACCTATCATATGTATGAGTGCCAATGTCTACAAAGAGGATAAAATCGCTGCACAAGATTCTGGCATGGATGACTTCATAGAGAAGCCTCTTGAGAGAAAAGATATAGAAGATAAACTACTCAAATTGGTCAATAACGAGTTCAAGTCAATCCATCTTGGCACCATGAAAACCAATATCTTGCAGGAGACAAAACTAGAAACTAAAGAGAAGAAAAAGCTAGACGGCAAAGGGATGAAGCAGATAGTATTTAAACATCTTCAGAGTAATTTTACTCCAGAGATATCAGCCAAACTCTTCTTGAAGGCAGTAGAGAGCATCAAAGAGTATATAGGTAGAATTGAAGAAAATACCAAAAAGAGAGATACCAAAGAGCTTGTTGAGGATTTCCATATCCTAAAAGGTGTCTGTGCAAATATAGGATTGCATGATATGGCTCATGAGTCTGGTGAGTTGCAAAAACTCTCCGAAAACGGTGATCTCTTATCGATTTACAATAGAAAAGCCTATCTCGTCAATGATTTGAAACTTCTTGTTAATGAGGCAAAATAAGTGAAAAATAGTCAGATGAAAGAGTGGTTAGATTTGGGTGATGTATCTATCTTGAGTGTTGAGGATGATAGTTTCAACCAAGAGTTGGCTTCTGCTATCTTTGAAGAGATAGCGTCTGTTACAGTTGTGCAGGCAGCCAATGGAAAAGAGGCACTTGAAGTACTCTCCACACGCAAGATTGATGTTATACTTCTTGACCTAATGATGCCTATTATGAATGGCTTTAAGACACTTGAGATACTTAAAAATAGTGAAGAGTACAAGTCTATACCTGTCATTATCTTGACTTCAAAAGATGAAGAGAAGAGGAGTACCTACAAGCTAGGAGCCAATGATTTCATCTCCAAACCATACAATCCCATTGAGTTAAAACTAAGAGTATTTAATCATCTGAATATCAAAAGATTTTCAGATATTTTATCTAGTCTTGAAAAACCAAAAGATGGTCAAAATGTTACCTCCATGGAGTATCTACAGAAGCTACAAAAACTATTAAAAATTGCTGATCATTCCAAAAAGACTCTCTTGGAGAGATTGGGAACTATGACACATGAATGTAGCGATAAGATTGCTTCACAAAGGTTGGGGAATTATATCTCGTTATTTGCAAAGCTATATGGCATAAATAGTAAAGATATAGATAATCTCTTCTATGTTATGTCTATATATGATATAGGTCTCTTAAGGATACCAAAAGACAAACTTATCAATACAGATACTAAAATGTACAAAGAACATCCAAAGTTAGGCATGATTGTATTGGACGGCGTAGAGGAGACAGATCTTATAAAGATAGCTAAAACTGTTACACTCAATCATCATGAGCATTGGGATGGGAGTGGCTATCCAAAAGGCATTAAGGGGAAAGAGATACCACTATATGCAAGATTATCAGCAGTTATCGATTATTTTGATGAATTAACTTTTAGTAGATGCTACAATAAGCATACACTAAATAGTAGCGATGCGCTAGAGGTGATGAAGAGAGAAAGAGGCATCAAACTAGACCCAGAGCTTTTAGATATCTTCATAGCAAACTTTGATAAAATTCTGGATATCAAAAATAAATTTAGTTAGATTTAGAAATTTTAGGGACAGCTGACGAAACCAAACTTTTACTCGTTCAGCAGCTCCCGCTGTTGAATGCATATCAGATTTTTTTGTGGAGGTGGTGTATAATCATCAAGTTTTGATTCTTAGAGTTTATTTTCTGGATTTGCTGATGCACCTACACTTCTTGTACTTTCATTTTTTCTACTATTATAATTATCTTTATTTGTGCTCTTTCCATTGTCATAGTATCTGTTCTTGGGATACCCTATATACACTTATAATCTAATTAATTCCGTGCTTACAATATCTAATACAGAATGGCTTAAGTATTGAATTTATGGGGGCTTGAGGGGGTTTTTGGGTGGGAGGATTCGGCACAAGATCTCTTTGGCATCATTTAGTAATGCTCTCTCCTAGTATTAAAGATATGAATATGATCGAGAGAACTATGCTCTAAGAGGTACTCTCTAAATTTTTTAAAGTAAGCACCTGATGCAAAACTTCTAGACATACTAAAAACCATCTCTCCACTCTCTTTAAGTATGTCACTACTTTTTGCCATAAAGAGCATATAGATATTAGGTTGCCCATGCATAATATGACTCATTGCCTTTGCTTCTGGATCATCTTTTTTAAGTTTGAAATATGGAGGGTTAAAGATAATTTAAAAGAGAAATTGACAATATCCCATGACCTGCACCACAATCAAGGATCTCTATTTTTTGACTCTTTGGCAGATCAAGAGAAAAGAGAGTAGCCATAAAGCCAGCTATTCGATGATCTGTAAAAAACTGCCCTAATTTTTTCTTCTGATCAAGAGATGTAGTTTTAGCATACACAGAAGCCTTATACTCTATAGTTTTTAATAGATTTGCATGTATTTGATCTGTAAAGCTAATTGGCATTGATACTATTCCTCTTTTTGATTGTTAATTATATCTAAATGTGACTTAGCTTTTTTTAGTACATCATTTTTGTTTTTGGGAGCTTCCTAATCTCGTCTTTCCTCATCCGCAACCTCAAAGCAACCCTGAGCTAAATTAAAAAATATTACATTTTGACATATTTTTCTCTCCCATTTATATTCTATCCTATACTTCCCCTATGAATAAAAAAGAGCGACTATATATTTCAGATATTATGGATGATCCAGCGGTGAGTTATCCCTCATACTATCTCTTGAGCAAATCCATGTTTGCCAATGAGATGCTACATGCAGCACTAGAGGCTATACATCAGATCAATTTTGAGTTTTATCATCAACCCAAGGACTATGAAGAGGTTTTTCATCTCTTGCACTCAGGAGCCTTTCCTCTATTTAAGGAGCGATATGCGGTAGGATACTTTGGTGGGCGAGTGATGTATTTAGAGACCAACGGCTGGAAGAGTATGCCTATGACTCAAGATGCTTTCAATATGGAGAATTGGCTGGTTTTTTGATAGATATGATAAAATGTCGCCAATAATCTCTGAAAAAATCTTAAATTTTAGGGACAGGAGTGTAGTTTTAGTTTCTGTATGTCCTACAGGATACAGAGTACCTACAGAGACAGAACTAGCAACAGAGACGACAGATACAGGTGTCGCCAACAGGGACGATGTCGCTAGCTTCTTGAAGTTGCCGTCAGCTGATCAGTGTATCAGCTCTAGTGGCACCGCACCTGACACAAGTGTGGTGGGCTATGTATGGTCTAGCTCTGCAGATGGTTCTAGATCGCGTAACTTGCTCTTCTATTTGGATGATATAGACTGGCACAATGGTGGTCGTGCCTTCGGTCGGTCGGTACGGTGCCTGAAGCATTAGAGCTTCATTCGTGCAAGCTCCAGTTTGAGAGTGATATTTTCTTGGTGCAGTATTTAGATTTGTCCACAGCTATGGTTTCAAAAGTATTGAGAGCTAGTGATGGGTAGCGACTAACCATGAAATTAATCTCCTCCATTAAGTAAGAAATCATTGTTAATAACCTTAAAGCTAATAGTATTGCCATCCACCAATCCATTGGATTTAAATACCACCCCCTCTCTAATTTTATGAGTTATACTAGCACCTTTGGCATAATCAAGAATATCTTCTATCGTATGAAATTTAATAAATGGTTTAATATTAGTATTAAGTATAGGAACTTGCACTAAACCCTCAATAGAATCAATCAAATCTTTTCTTTCAAGTGGTGTAAAATAACATTGATTATCTATATCCCATACCTCAAATACATAGAAAGTGCCTTTACTAAGCTTCTCTCTATTGCCTTGTATTTTGGGTCCCATCAGCTCTCCTTGGACTGCGATACTCCTGTTTGTCTCTATATAATACTTATGTAGTTCTTCTTTGAATCCCAACTCTTTTGCGATAACCCAAGGTGTACTTTCATTCTCTTTACTCTCTAAATTTCTACTGCAATGACCGAAATAAACATCACTCCTAACATCCATATCTTCATCTACTTTAATAGAGTATTTATCTGTATTTGCAATATAATATGTACATGAAGTACCGTCAAGTTTTAATGACTCTTCAAATGATAGATTTTTAATAGGGTTTATCTCTAACTCACTGATGATATGCTCATTATTGTCAAGATAATCTGCACTATACTCATCAAATAGGTTTTGAATTCTCTCTTGATCTGTTTTCCTAATAAATGATGGAAAATTACCTTTCACATCACCTGCCAAACTTGTAGGGATAGGTGCTTCATATTTGATGACACCTAGTAAATCAGTAATATCATCTCCTATATCATAAGTAGCATTATTGTAAAATCTTTCAAATGAGTTGTAAGGTAATAGTAGACCCTGTGATATTTGACCTCTTAATTTAATTGTTTTTAATCTTAATCCGTCTACTTCATTCATTTTCTTTTTACTCGTTTTCTCTAGGAATTGAAACTCAGGAAGTATTGGTAGAAAAGAATCTATCT
>QMKU01000008.1 GCA_003646525.1 Campylobacterota bacterium | reverse complement strand
TATCTATACTTTCCATGGAATATGATGCGTATACTAGCCACCGTCAAGATGTTCAGTAATTTAAATCTAAAGACAGGCAAACAATTGGGTAAACCATTTTTCTATTATATAGATAACTTTAAGCAAGAGAAAGATGCCTTATTGCTGGGGCATAATATTCGCTGGCTGACTAAAGAAAATAAGTTACAATTTGGGAATCATAAAGCAGACATAGGCAAGTTTATCGCTGCGAGATATTCCAAGAAAGGTAAACTTATTATTGATGAAAAAGTACTCAATGCTTCAGGGAAATATCATATCATTCATATGAATAGCTATAGAAAATTTTTGATAGTTGATGATTACTATCTGAATTCACTATTTATTCAAATGTTTGTGTTTGAAAGATATGATAAATCATTGTTTGAGCCGGTTATTCTCAGTCCATTTAGTAAAATATATAAGTTAAAAATCTAGTTGAATTGTACTAGTTAGGAACTACAGTTTAATAATACCAAATAATAGATACTTGGAGTAGGGACTTCAGTCTCGTCTGATGGGACTGAAGTCCCTACTCCAAAATGCTTAACATTTGGGAGCTATTTCTGTTCTATTCCTTAGATTGAACCTCTTTTTTTGAGAGGTAGCGATAGAGAAGTTGATAGAGCACGATAAAAAACACCGTCGTTAAAAAGTTAGCGTATGAGACTCCAGCATAGAGTGTAGGTACGAGGATAAAGGGAGCAACTCCTGTGATAATGAGTAGAGAAGTCAATGGATTGTTGTGTGTGATATGTTTATAGATTAGCATGTGCAGATGAAGACCGTCTGGCTTGAGGGGAGAGTGGCCTAGTGAAAGTTTACGGTAAATTGAAAAGAGAACTTCCCAGACGGGATAGATGAGTACGGCAAGTACAAACCAAGGACTGATCACATTATAAGCCCCTCCAAGAAAAATCCCAATGATAGCAACTGAGGCACCTAAGAGATAGGCTCCTCCATCACCTAAAAAAATCTTTCCTCGGGGAAAGTTGAAAAGAAAAAAAGCAAACAGTGCAGCAAAGATAATAGCGACAATATAGACAATATCAGAATTTCCCACCCTATAGGCGACTATGCCAAATGCAAGCAACATCAGTAACACTACGCCTGATGCAAGACCATTGAATCCATCGATAAAATTGATTGCATTCATCATACCTATAATGGCTACAATACTTATAGCTACACCAATAAAATATGGGACAGTAATATGAAAACCAAAATAGGTAACAACGGCATGAATCAAAAAAACAGCAGAAGAGGCTGCAATAAATTGTAGAAAAAGACGGGTTGTTGCCTTGATGGAGTGGTGAAAATCTTCAAAAACTCCACTGAGAAATGCAAATAGAAGAGATAGAAAAAGTTTCCACCCCAATGGAGTTGGCAAAAAGAAAAGTAGTGCGACCGCGATACCTACTCCACCAGATCGTGGAGTATCATCGTCATGAAAGCCTTGAGGCTTATCATCCGAAGGAGAGTCGATAAAAAAGTGATAACGACGGGAGAAATATAGGATAATATACTGGAGGATGAGTGAAACGACAAAGACACCTAAGCTGATCAATACTATTTTTTGCATGAGACTCCTTTTTAGAAAAATATTTTATCATAATTGGCTTCAAGATCATTTATTTGGAAAATATATTCCTGATGTATGGTAGGGCTAGCTATTTCTCATCCTATTCCACAAGGGATTAAGAGAAGATACGATATACTTTTTTAAATTATAACAAAAAGGATAGAGATATGTTTAAAAAAGTATTAGCAATGGTGTTGATTTTTGGTGTAACTGTGGCATTTGGTATGTCGATCAATGAAGTCAATAAGGCTTCCAAAGAAGAGCTGATGCAAATCAAAGGTATTGGCAATGCAAAAGCAGATGCAATTATCAAAGTACGAAAAAAAGAGCGATTTAAAAAATATGAAGATATTGAAGCTGTCAATGGAGTAGGTCCTGCTCTGGTCAAGAATATTAAAGATGATGTTAAAGTTAAAAAAAATAAAAAATCTGCAAAAAAAGAGAAGAAATAATTTATTCCCGGAGAAGAAACATACACTTCTCCTCCCCTTATATTTTATAAACTATAATTTCCCAATTTTTTCACAAATACTATTTAAGGTTTACTATGACAGTTACTCGTTTTGCACCATCTCCTACAGGCTATCTTCATATTGGCGGGCTTCGTACCGCACTTTTCTCTTGGTTGGCGGCGCGTCATCAGCAGGGGAAATTTCTACTTCGTATCGAAGATACTGATATTTCTCGTAATTCACAAGAAGCACTGAAGGCAATCATCCAAGCATTTGACTGGGTGGGGCTTGATTATGACGGCGAAGTGGTATATCAGTCGAAGCGATTTGATCTCTACAAGCAGTATATCGATCAACTTCTCAAGGAAGGCAAGGCTTACAAGTGCTATATGAGCAGAGAAGAGCTGGATGCACTGCGTGAAGGGCAGATGGCTCGTAAAGAGCGTCCTCGTTACGATGGTCGATATCGTGACTTTGACGGAGTTCCACCCGAAGGTATCAATCCAGTTATTCGTATCAAAGCACCACAGGAAGGAGATATTATCTTTGAAGATGGTGTCAAAGGTGAGATATGCATCTCTGCGAATGAGGTGGATGATTTTATCATTGCCAGAAGTGATGGGGCACCTACCTATAATTTCGTTGTGGCGATCGATGATGCTCTGATGGGCTTGACGGAAGTTATTCGAGGGGATGACCATCTCTATAATACACCCAAACAGATAGTTGTCTATGAGGCTTTAGGTTTCAAGCTTCCAAAGTTCTATCATGTTGCGATGATCAATAATGAACAAGGCAAAAAACTCTCCAAGAGAGATGGTGCTACAGATGTGATGGAGTATCAAAAGCTTGGTTTTCTTCCAGAAGCACTTCTCAACTTTTTGGTTCGTTTGGGCTGGAGCTATGGTGATCAGGAGATCTTTTCGGTTGAAGAGATGATCGCCCTCTTCGACCCCAAAGATATCAACAAGAGCGCATCGAGTTACAATCTAGACAAACTGCTCTGGCTCAATGCGCACTATATCAAAAATATGCCCAATGAAGCATTGGCAGCCAAACTGACAGCACATGGAGTATGGATAGAGGATCATGACAAGCGAGAGATGCTTCTGGATGCGACAAAAGAGCGAGGCAAAACACTCGTAGAGCTTGCCACTCAGATCAAGTTGATCGTAAGCGCCCCCGAAGAGTACGATGTCAAAGCAGCAAAAAAAGCATTCAAAGGTGAAGCAGCTGAAAATTTAAGATCTTTTGCAAATATGCTAAAAGAGTGGAAGGGAGAGTTGCATTTCCCAGCAGAGTATCACGCCGTACTAGAGAAGTTCGTGGAGAGACAAGGGATTGGGTTTGGAAAAATTGCACAACCCTTGAGGGTCAGCCTGCTTGGGTCGATGAAAGGCTCAGGAATGGATGAAATCATGGCGATTATCGGCGTAGATGAAACAGTGGATCGCATAGAGAAAGCCGTTTCTTTTATAGAAAAAGGATAGTAAGAGAATGGGATTAAAATCAGATAAATGGATACGAGAAAAATCACTCAACGAAGCGATGATTACGCCTTTTTGTGAAGGATTGGTTGGTGAAGGTGTCGTGAGTTATGGATTGAGTAGTTATGGTTATGATATTCGCGTGAGTAATGAATTTAAGATTTTTACCAATGTCAACTCTACCGTGATAGACCCCAAAGATTTTGAGCCTGACAATGTCGTTGACTTTGAAGGTGATGTCTGTATCGTTCCACCCAACTCATTTGCACTTGCGAGAACTATTGAATACTTCAAGATGCCCAGCGATACACTGGCAATTTGTCTAGGCAAAAGTACTTATGCTCGTTGTGGAATTATCGTCAATGTGACACCCTTTGAACCTGGATTTGAAGGGCATATTACGATAGAGATATCAAATACGACACCACTACCTGCCAAGATCTATGCCAATGAGGGAATTGCCCAAGTATTATTCTTGCAGGGTGATGAACAGTGTGAGACCACCTATAGTGATCGCAAAGGAAAGTACCAGAACCAGACAGGCATTACGCTACCACGCATATTAAAACATGCCAAAAGCTTATAGAACCTTGGGGTAGCCTTATTACAATGCCAATGAAATAAGGAATTTAGGCGACTATTAGGGGTCTGGTGATTTGTGATGTGTGAAGCGTAGCGAATGCATCATGAATCACCTGACCTCGGCTACAACATGGCAACGACTCAACCTAGGTCAAGTGTTGAAAATCCACCCACTTCGTGAGTTGATTTTGCAACACAGGCCCCCTACCGTACTGGTTTCGTTGGCGTTGAGCCTTGTCAAAAGACAACACCCTACGAGACTTTTGCGCTTAGTTTTAAAAATAGCTTCAGTGATTTTTTGCTTTTATGATCCATTCGGTAATGGATATGCTTGAGGTACCAGAGGAGTTCTTTGGGTGAAATATTTCGCTTTTGCGCCTCTTTTTTGAGGATATATTGTGGAATCTTGATACGCTGTCTGCTGAAGTCGGAAGCCAATGATCTGATTTGTTTTTCATAGCCATTGTAGCAAAGTCTGGCAAAGACAAAGGGAAGACCCGTTTTTTCTTTCCATCGTAATGCGAGATCAATACCCTCTGTCCCTGAAAGAAAAGAGTGTAGTGCCTTGTCTCCGATGACGACTCTTCCATTCAGCCTCAAGACTCTTGCTAACACATTGGAGGTAGCTGATTCGGTATCTATCTCATCTTCGCCTGGAACAACAAACACACTATAGACTGGACCATTGGCAATAATGCCCAGATCCGTACAGTGGCATTTTTTTGAAGTGATGCTAGAGATAAAAGCAGCACTAATGTCTCGTCTCTTGAAAGCACGGTTAATTGTGCTAGGGACATCTCTCCTAAATCGTATAGATTGTTGGATTTGTGAGCGAGAGAGAGCGCGCTTCAAAAAAACCTGAAAAGGCAATAGGTTAAGATAGCTAATAGAGCCAAAGATCACTCGCAACCCTTTTTGGATAAAATTATAGCAGAAGTAAGCATGATTATAGAGAAGAACTTTTATAATCACAAATAAATGTATAATAAGTGAGAGAAAATGATAAGAGTAGAATTCCTAGGACCCATCGGTAAAAAACCTCTTGAGATAGATGCAGCTACACTCAGGGAAGTGTCGGATTTGTTACAGCAAAATGAAGCACTTGCTGATTGGCTTCCAAAATGTGCCGTTGCTTTGAATGACATGATGATAAATGATTTGGATACACCATTAAAAGCAGGTGACAAAATTACGATTCTTCCTCCTGTATGTGGAGGATAGTAGATGGAGCTTTATCAAGGGTCATTGGATGTCAAGGCAATATTCGGAAGATGGCTGGATGAACAATCTTCATCCAATTATGGTGCTTACATCCCTTTCGTTGGTACAATACGAGCAGAAGATGGGATAGAGGCATTGAGTTTTGATATCTATGAGCCGATTCTGCAAGCTTGGTTTGATGAGTGGCAAAAGAGAGCAGCCGAAAGAGGTGCCATTGTCAAAATGGCTCATGCAATCGGAGATGTGCCAGTGCATACATCTTCTTATATTTCTGCTGTTTTTTCCCCCAAACGACGCGTAGCACTGGAGTTGATCGATCTTTTCGTAGAGGATTTCAAAGCCAATGCACCTATCTGGAAATATGATGTCATCGATGGAAAGAGGATTTACGCAGCTGATCGAAGTACATCGATGGATGGTGCTGGACTGCTAGCACAAAGCAATTAAGAAGGATAAAAATATGGCATTTATGCACTTTGACGAATCGATTGAGATCATTCATGAATTGAGGATTGACTCTTACAGAACAAAAAAACTTTATCTTTGTGATGCATTGGGTTATATTCTCGCAGAAGATATTGTAGCCAATCATAACTCTCCAGAGTATCCCACATCAGCGATGGATGGGTATGCTTTTCGCTTTGAAGATATAAAACTAGGTCGATTGAAATTGTCAAGTATCAATCCAGCAGGTTCTGATCTGAATGATAAAGTAACGGTGGGATCTTGTATTAAAACATTTACTGGATCACTGATGCCAGTGGGTAGCGATACACTGATCCCTATCGAATATGTTAGTGTAGAGGGTGATGTAGTCATCATCGATGATGAGGTTACTCATGGCTTTTCTGTGCGTGCCGTCGGTGAGAATTATGCCCAAGGAGACCTTCTGATCTCCAAGGGGACAAAGATAGATATCGCACAGATTGGCGTAATGGCAAGTCTCAATATCGTGACCCCTCTAGTTTTTGAGAAGCCAACCGTGTCGATTCTCTCTACAGGTAGCGAACTGCTTGAACTCGGTGAAGCGCAAACCAATGATGCACAGATCCGAAGTTCCAACAATTATATACTTGAAGCGATTGTCAAGAAATATGACGGTATCCCTATGCAGCTTGGTTGTGTCAAAGATGACAAAGAGAGTATTACAACTGCAATATCAGATGCTTTGGCTCAAAGTGATATCGTGGTGACGACAGGGGGTGTGAGTGTCGGTGATTTTGACTTTGTCAAAGATGTGATTCGTGAAGTGGGGTGTGATGTCATCTTCAAGGGGGTGCGTGTCAAGCCAGGACAGCATATTATGTTGGCGAGAAAGGGTGATAAATTTATCATTGGACTTCCAGGATTTGCTTACTCTTCTACTGTGACGGCGCTACTTTATGTTGTGCCACTGATTGCTAAGCTTCAGCAGGGGAAGTGCCCATTGCGAAAGATCAGTGCAACACTCAAAGAACCTTTTGTCAAGCGAGCCAAAAAAGCAGAATTTACAGCCTGCAACCTCTCTTTGATAGAGGGAGAGTTTTTTGTTGATTTTGTTGATAAAAAAGTAGGCTCAAGTGCGATACTAACCAATATGTTGGGTGATGTCGCACTCGTCACTACTTCTGAAGATGAGCTCAGTAAGGAGGCAGGAGAGAAGATCAGTGTTTTGCTACTTGACTAATGTTGCCATTAATACAATTAATATATCAAATTGTATATCTTTTAAAATGAAGTCTATATAATTATCTCAATATGTCATATTTTAAGAAAATATAGCTATCATTTTAAATATAAATTGTAATAAAAAGGAGCTATGATGGTTGAGTTCAGTGAAATTATTGAAAAAATAAAAGATGTTATCTCCATAAAAAAAATTGGTGGAAAAATATTTGACAAAGATGTGGCTATGGAGTTAGGTATTCCTCAGACCTCCTTTGCGACAATGAAAAAACGAAACTCCATTCCGTACGAGGAGCTTATGCAGTTTTGTGCCAGCAAAAAATTGAGTATAAATTGGCTCTTTTTTGATCAGTCGGTGGAGATGTTGGTGGAGGAGACAAATAAGTTCTTTCAAGTGCACTATTTTGCTGAATTGCGTGCTAGTGCAGGTGGTGGAGCAAATGTCTTTGATGAGAGTTATGAGATGATGACAATTGATGAGAGAATTGTGCAAAACATGACGGGGCGTAGTGACCGCAAACTTGAAGCAATTCATGTGGATGGAGAGTCGATGGAGCCGACGCTTCAGGATGGTTCTATTATTTTTATTGATAGAGAACAGACCAATATCAACAAAGATGGGATTTTTATCGCTTCGACCAATGCAGGGCTTTTTGTCAAGCGTATTCGTCAAAGGGCAGATGGCATGATAGAGTTGATATCAGATAACAGGCTTTTCCCTCCAGAGCTCATCTCTCCCGAAGAGGTGAGTATCGTCGGAAAAGTTGTGGGGAATATCGAGAGCCTATAATTTATGGGTGTATCTTACACGGCATACACTCTCGGCAATACCAATAAATTAAGCACGGTGAGGGGTCGTGTGTTGCCGTGTTTTTATTATCTTGCTCTTTATTTTATGCATTTGCTAACTATTTCTTAAATCTATACTCTAGAGATTCAAGCTGTAGACGAAGTTTTTCCTGTAGTTCTCCCTGAAATTCCAAGCTATTTTCCTTGAGGGTGCCACCTGTTCCCAATCTTTTTTTCAAGAGCTTGAGCAGTGCCTGCAACTCCTGCTTTTTCAGACAAAAAGGTTTGATGATCGTCACTACTTTGCCTCTGCGTTTCTCTTTGGAAAAATGAAGTTGATGTTTTTGCGGAGTTAGTATGTGGCTACTCTCTTCTTTTTGAGACTTATCTTTATTGTCAGAGTGCCAATCGTATCCAAAATCTGCACCCATTTCAAATAGATTTTTTTTATGCATTTTTCTTGTCCGAAATGGCATATTTGAGAACTAGATAGCCTATAGTAGCTGATAAGAAAGTGCCGATAAGAATCGCAAGCCTATCGGTACCGCCAAAAAGTTGATCATCTGGGAAGGCGAGGGAATTGATAAAGAGACTCATTGTAAATCCTATTCCAGTTAGCAGGCTGACACCATAGAGCATGAGCCAGTTACTTCCTTTTGGCATGGAGGCGATTTTGAGTTTAATCGCCAACCAGCTGAGACTAAATACACCGATTTGTTTTCCTAGGAAAAGACCCAGCATGATCCCTATCGGTACAGGTCCACTCATTTGGTCGAGTGAAATACCACGCATATCAACACCAGCATTTACAAAGGCAAAAAGTGGGAGAATGAAAAAGACTATCCACGGATGAAGTCCATGTTCAATCTCTTTGAGAGGTGAAAAAGTTTGACCTTGAGGGTTTTTTGCCATCATGGGGATGGTAAAGGCGAAAGCTACTCCAGCAAGTGTGGCATGAACCCCAGATTTGAGTACGGAGACCCAGAGCACAGCGGCTACTGCAAAAAAGATCGATTTTCTTGAAAATCCCAACATATTAAAGATGATGAGAACTGCCAATGCTGCGGAGGCGATATAGATTGAAATCAACGAAAGGTCTACAGTATAAAAAAGTGCGATCACTATGATCGCTCCAAGGTCATCAATGATGGCCAGTGCCATCAAGAAAATCTTGAGAGAGACGGGGACACGGTTGCCAAGGAGGGAGAGTATCCCTAGTGCAAAAGCAATATCAGTTGCAGTTGGGATAGCCCAACCGGGTGTTGTGACGGGGTCACCATAGTTGAAAAAGAGATAGACTAGAGCAGGAAAAAGTATTCCCCCGATAGCTGCAATTGCTGGCAATGCGACTTGACCAATAGACGAGAGGTGACCTTCGAGTATTTCACGCTTTACTTCCAGCCCAACCATGAGAAAAAATATTGCCATTAATCCATCATTGATCCAGTGGTGCAAAGTTTTGTCGATATGTAGTGCCCCTACACGAATCTCCATAGGAACATGTAAAAAGTAGTCATAAAAGTGCGAGAGGGGTGAGTTGACAAGGAGAAGTGCCAATAGCATGGCAACAATCAGAAGAACACCACCAACCGAGTCAGATTTGATGAGCTCTGAGAATTTTTGTTTCATAGTATTATCCATTTTATCAGTTAAATTTATTGTTGCTATTATCCCATAATTACTCTTACAAGTAGAAACTGTTACAAAATGTGATATGCTATCTGTATTGAATGGGGGGGGAGGAAGATCTAGGAAATATGCTTAAAGTAGCCTGTCCTCCAATGGCACCCTACAAAGTGTTAATAATTTCTAGTTCCCACCAAAAACCATTTCCATACATCAAAGCACATCGGCAAAATGTGGTCTCAATTTCTTGAAGGTTAAACCTCCCAATACAAATATGATTCCCGTAATTGTCCAAAAGTAGAGTGTTCCTGTCATATCTTCCCAAAACCATCTATGATAAATCATGCTATTGCGATACCCCTCTATAATATACTCTACAGGATTGAGCTTGATAAGCCATCGATACTCTTCTGGTACTCTCGTGATAGACCAAAAAATCGGGGTAAGCCAAAAACCAAACTGCACAATGATCGCAACAAATTGACCCATGTCACGGAAGAAGACCACGACCGAAGAGGTAAGCCATGAGAGTCCAAGAAGTAAAATAGAAATAGCAAAAAGATAATAAAAAATTTGTAACCAATAGAGATCGGGTGTATATCCATAGACTATAAACATAGCATACATCATAAAGATAAAGAAAATATGCACGATCGTTGCCGACAAGAGTGGAACAATAGGCAAAAGACTGACCCTGAAAACAACCTTTTTGACCAAAAAGTCATTTGCCATAATACTGTTCGTCCCTTGAGTCAAACCCTCTGCAAAGTAGAACCATGGAAACATTCCAGCTACCAACCACAAAATAAAAGGAAAATCATCAACTGGTTGAGATTTGAAACCTACTTGAAAAACAAACCAAAAGATGATAATCGTAACCGTAGGTTGAATAAATGCCCAAGCGATACCTAGGAAATTGCCCAGATATTTTTGTTTGAGATAGTTTTTGGTTAATTTCCATAATAGTATTCTGTTTTTCGTTATTGCATTTAAAAATTCGTACAACAAATAACTCCATAATGTTTTTTATCTTATGGTATAATCATATCGTAATAATATGAAGCTAAAATTATTGAAAAAGTTTGAGGAGTATTCAACGATGATTGAAACGAGTATCACTACCCTAAATGTTGATGAAATTATGGCACAAAGCAAGGATGAGGCGGAAAAATACAATATCGGTTCAGCTGTCACTGCTGAATTTGAACTTCCGTCACAAAATATATTTATCATAAAAGAGTGCTATGATATTGATGACTTCTTGCAGTACTATGATATCAATTTCCTCGAAAATCTTTACTTGGGTATTCTTGGTCGCGAACCTGATGAACAAGGAATGCAAAATAATCTCCAGTTGCTACACTCAGGAAAACTTACAAGAACAGAGATTTTGTTATCTTTTTATCTATCCGAAGAGGGAAAAGCAAACAGCGTAACGATAAATGGGCTCAAAAGTAATCACCACAAAGGACTTCTATATCGTATACCAATTATCAGATCTCTCCTCAACTTTTTTAACATGCTATTTACGCTTGAAAAACGGATAAAACGACTCGAAGCACAAATGGGTAAATTATACTACCAAGATACGATACTTAGAGATGTAGTCAACCAAAAAAGTGACAGAAGTGCCTCTGAATACTTGCGTCTTCAACTCAAAACCAAAGCAGACTTAGCGGATCTCCATCAAAATATATGATAAAACAAAAACAAGCTATCCATCAACTCTTGCCAAGTCTCGCTTACGGAGATGCCATATCCAATCAAGCTAGAATGATTAGAAATATATTGATTTTGGAAGGTTATGAGTCAAAAATTTTTGCTCTGTCAATTGACCCAAAAGTAGCACATGAGTGTGAATATTTCTCAGCCAAACAGATCCATCCTGATGATTCGTTGATCTATCACCATTCAGTCAATTTTGATCATATAGAGTTTGTCATTGCTCATCCAGGAAAAAAAGCCCTTATCTATCACAATATCACACCAAAAGATTTTTTTGAACCTTACAACAAAAAGGTTGCAACGATACTACAGGAGGGTCGCAAACGCTTGAAAGACTTAGCTGAGGTATTTGATCACAACTATGGAGTTTCACAGTTCAATTGTGACGAATTGGTCCTTAATGGATTTTAAAATACACGAGTGCTTCCCCTGCTTGTCTCTGCCGAGAAATGGGATTTTTTGCCTGATAGTCAAGTGCTCAGAAAATACTCTGACCATAAAAAAAATATCCTATTTACTGGTCGCCTGTCACCAAACAAAAAACAGACCGATTTAGTAAAAATGATCTATTATCTCAAGCAGATAAATCCAAACACAAGGCTCATTTTGGTGGGTGGAGGCAAAGATGAAACAGATAACTATTTCAAAGAACTCAAAGCTCTTATCAAAAAACTACATCTTCAACACGATGTCATTATCACAAATCAAGTCAGTGAGTCTGAGCTCAAATCATATTTTATGCTGGCAGATCTTTTCGTCTCTATGAGTGAGCATGAGGGCTTTGGCGTACCTCTAGTCGAAGCGATGTGCTTTGATATTCCCGTACTTGCCTACAAAAGCACTGCTATCCCCGAAATACTTGGAGATGCCGCTTTGATGTTCACAGATAAAAAAGATATGCCCTTGGTTGCTGGACTTGCTAGTGTGCTCCTGAATAACAGAGAGATAAGAAGTAGCATCATAGAGGCACAAAAAAATGTACGAAAAAAGTTTGAGCACGATACCATCAGAAATGATTATCTTGATATGATCAAAGGTTTGGAAAATGGATAAACCAAAGATTGCATTTGTAGTTCAACGAAATGGCAAAGAGGTAAACGGAGGTGCTGAATATCTATGTTTTCTCACTGCTAGACTCATGCTGAAATATTGGGATGTCGAGATACTCACCACCTGCGCACTTGATTATATGACTTGGGATAACTACTATGAAGAGGGTTTAGAGACTGCTAAAGGGGTTGCCATCCGACGATTTGAAGTTGACCATCCTAGAGATGTCAATGCGTTCAACCGTTATTCAGATGATATATTTTCCCAAGATACAAGCATAAAACTAGAAGATGCAGAGCAGTGGATGCAGATGCAGGGTCCTATGAGCAGTCATCTACTAGCTTATATCGAAGAGCATCAAGCAGATTATGATAAATTTTTCTTTTTTACTTATCTCTATGCAAGTTCCTATTATGGCTTACCCATTGTGGCTGAAAAATCCTTCTTGGTCCCCACTATCCACGATGAACCGCCCATATATCTACCGATTTGGGATGCATGGTTTACCTTGCCGCAATATCTTATATATAGCACCGTAGAGGAAAAAAAGTTTCTTGAAAAAAGATTCCCAAATGTTCGTTGCAAAAGTGCAATCATAGGTACAGGCGTAGATATTCCCGATGAGGTATCAAATATACGATTTCGCCAAAAATATGATCTCTATCATCCATATATTTTATATGTAGGACGAATAGACCCGAGTAAGGGTGTCGATCATCTTTTTGACTATTTTTTGAGATACAAAACACTACACAATACCCCACTAAAGCTCGTACTTGCTGGAAAGTCCATTATGGAAATACCCAAGCACAGTGATATCATACACATAGGCTTCGTGGATAAACAGACAAAATTTGACGGGATAGCTGGCTGTGAATTTTTAGTCAACTCTTCAGCATCTGAAAGCCTCTCTATGGTTTTACTCGAAGCATGGAGTCTAAACAGGCCTGTCTTGGTCAATGAAAAATCGGAGGTAATGGTGGGACAATGCAGAAGAAGTCAAGGTGGGCTCTGGTATGGTTCTTATAAAGAATTTGAAATCAATACACGATATCTTCTTGAAAAATCTTATATCTTTACAGATATGAGCTCTTTTGTGGAAGAGCATTATCATTGGGATATCATAAGAGATAAATTTTTAAGGATACTTGATGACCATTAGAGGGTACTTGACCACATTACGAATCAAAATAAATAACAACCCTGAGTTCAAAATGAAATTGATGTGGGCACTAGATAAAATCCCAATTTTGAAAAATCTTTTGAAAAAAATCGGGGAAGTACGAGAAGAGAAAGGCATCAGCAGTTATGAAGCGTTATCTCCGTATGCCAAAGAAATTTACAACAAAATCACAAAAAAAGCTAATTAGGAAAGACCATGCGTATTGTTATAGATCTACAAGGTGCTCAATCAAACAGTAGATTTAGAGGTATCGGTCGATACTCTACTTCTCTCGCAAAGGGGATCATCAGAAATGCTAAAGGTCACGAAGTTTACATCTTGCTCAACGGAATGCTTGATGATACCCTAGAAAGTCTCAGGGAAGAGTTTCGAGCACTGCTCCCACAATCCCACATTTTAGTATGGCAAGCTTGGGGTCCCGTCAGTTTCGTCAGTTTAGATAGTGACTTCAGAAGAGAGAGTGCAGAGATTATCCGAGAATCTTTTTTGGCTAGTCTCAATCCTAACTTGGTGATCGTGACAAGTATGATATAGGGGTATGACGATGACTCTATCTTGGGTGGACAAAGATACTACGATCTACCAATTATATCTGTCTTTTATGATGCAATACCCCTCCTC
>QMKU01000007.1 GCA_003646525.1 Campylobacterota bacterium | reverse complement strand
TAAGAATATCCTCAATACATGCTCTAGTGTCTTGAATACTCATGCGTTTACCTACACCATAAACACCACCTGTCCAACCAGTATTTACCAGATAGACATTCACATTATGCTTATCGATTTTATCTCCTAGAAGTTTAGCATATTGCATTGGAGGCAATGGAAGGAATGCTTCACCAAAACCAGCAGAAAATGCAGCAACAGGTTTTGTAATTCCCCGTTCTGTACCTGCCACTTTGGCTGTATAGCCACTGAGGAAATAATACATTGCTTGTTCTTTGCTTAACTTACTGACAGGAGGAAGTACCCCGAAAGCATCTGCTGACAAAAAGATAATATTATTTGGATGACCTGCCATGAGATCTTCTTTGTGATTTTCGATATGTTCAATAGGATAAGAGACTCTTGTATTTTCTGTCTTGCTACCATCACTATAGTCTACATATCCATACTCATCATGAACCACATTTTCCAAGAGTGCATCTTTGCAAATTGCACCAAAGATCTCGGGCTCGCTTTTTGGGTCAAGATCGATAACTTTGGCATAACATCCACCCTCAAAGTTGAAGACACCATGATCATCCCAACCATGCTCGTCATCACCAATCAGTGCACGATTAGGATCAGTTGAAAGTGTTGTTTTGCCTGTACCCGAAAGTCCAAAGAAGAGACAAACATCATTATCTTTACCGACATTAGCTGAACAGTGCATTGCCATATTGCCTTCTAGTGGAAGCCAATAGTTCATCATGGAGAAGATACCTTTCTTCATCTCGCCACCATACCATGTACCACCAATCACAGCAGTGTTCTCTTCTATATTAAAGGCAGCGTATACATTTGAATGCAAACCATGCTCTTCATGGTTATGATTGACCTTTTTACACGCATTATACATGACAAAGTCTGGTTCAAAATCTTCCAACTCCTCTTCTGTAGGACGAATAAACATATTCTTCACAAAGTGTGCCTGCCATGCGATTTCAGAGATAAATCGAATCTTTCTTCGACTCAATGGACTTGATCCAGCATAAGCATCCATCACATAAATATTTTTTCCTGAAAGTTGTTTTTTGCTGATCTCCAAGAGCTCATCATAAATCTCTTTTTTGATAGGCTGATTGATATTTCCCCAAGAAACATTCTCATTTGATGGTGATTGATCTACAATATATTTATCTTTCGGACTTCTACCAGTAAAGATTCCTGTATCAACCATAGTCGCACCACTGGTTGAAAGTTTCACTTCATTCATATTTATCTCATGCGCTTGGAGCTCATCATAACTTAAGTTATAAAAGACTCTCCCAATATTTTCAAGACCTAGCTTATCAAGTCCGTTTGGTTGTTTATCACTCATAATTACCTCTTTTTATTTAAATATTGAGAGCAACACGCCGGCTGCCACTGCTGAACCGATGACACCTGCCACATTTGGACCCATAGCATGCATCAATAGAATATTCCCTGGTTTCTCCTCGGAGCCCACCTTGCTAACCACTCGTGCTGACATCGGTACAGCTGAAACACCAGCTGCACCTATGAGTGGATTGATAGGTTCCTTGGAATATTTATTCATAACCTTCGCCATGAGTACACCAGCTGCTGTACCAGCAGAAAATGCCAATAAACCAATAATCATAATTCCCAAAGTCTCAAATACGAGGAATTTGTCCGCTGCCAATTTGGAACCGACACCCAGACCCAAGAAGATCGTAACAATATTGATCAAAGAGTTTTGCATCTCATTGGAGAGACGATCAACCACACCTGACTCTTTGGCAAAGTTACCAAAAGTAAATGCACCGATCAAAGGTGTTGATTCTGGCAGGATAAACATAGCAAGTATCAAGACAAGTATAGGGAAGAATAGTTTTTCAAGTCTATTCACTTTTCTCGTTGTCTTCATCACGATTACTCGTTCTTCTTTGCTCGTCAAAGCTCTCATTATCGGAGGCTGAATAACTGGTACCAATGCCATATAGGAGTATGCCGCAACTGCGATCGCCCCTAGCATATCTGGTGCCAATCTATTAGCAATAAAGATCGAAGTTGGACCATCCGCACCACCAATAATACTAATCGCTGATGCCTCCTGTAGACCAAATCCTATCGCAACAGCTCCGACGAGCGCACCAAAGATACCAAACTGTGCAGCACCTCCGAGAAGTGCTGTCTTGGGATTAGAAAGCAGTGGTCCAAAGTCAGTCATTGCCCCCACACCCATAAAGATCAGCAGTGGGAAGAATTCATTGGCGATACCCATATTATAGATAATACCAAGCATTCCATGTTCACCCCCCATACCTGCGAGCGGAATATTGGCTAGAAATCCTCCAAAAGCAATAGGTATCAGAAGTAGTGGCTCAAAGTTTTTGGCAATTGCCAAATAAAAGAGTACAAATACAATTAAGAGCATGATTAATCGACCAAGTGATGATTCAAACCAATTCATCTCTTTTTCGTAAGCTGGACCTTTTGGTTCAGAAGTCGTCTCTCCATCATTAAAATCGAAAAAAGCATTGATCCCTGTCGTTTGCCAAAAACTAACTGCTAACTCCGAAAGACTTTTGGGAACATAAGCACTTTTTTCGGCAACAGGTGCTTCCGCTGGTGCTACATGTTCACTCGCATAAGTGACTGAACTCGATGCTACAAGGGCAAAGAGCAGTGAAATAAATATCTTTTTAAGCATCATTATTACTCCATTGTGGCTAGTAGTTGTCCATCCGTTACAGCGTCATTTACGCCAATATCAATTGACTTGACGACACCATCCTGCGGTGCAGTGATATCAATCTCCATCTTCATGGCTTCTAGAATCATGATCTTGTCGCCCTCTTTGACACTATCTCCAGCATTAAATAGAATCTTCCAAACAGTACCAGGTGTTTGTGAGTGTATCTCTACACTCCCTTTTCCACCAGCTGTTGACGCTACTGGAGCCGGAGCTGCTGCACTCTCAGAAACTTGAATATCTGCATTACCTTCAGCTACCTGAACACTAAACTTCTTACCATCAACCATTACTGTATAATTTCCTGCCATATCTACTTCTCCACTATTATTTTCTTCTTCACTCTTTTTTCTTACCATCAATGGACCTTCACCCTTGAGGAACGCAATACCTTTTTTATCACAAGACGCACCGATGAAAATATTCTCTTCAGTTGTCTCCAAACCTTCATCTTCTAAGACTTTTTTCCAGTGAGCGATCGACTTATTCTCATCCCTATCTGAAATATCAAGAGGATTTTCGGTGGTTGGTTCCAATTTAAGCTTTTTCTGTGCCAAGGCGCTAATCTCTGGATCAGGGGCTACTGGTGTTTTGCCAAAATACCCTAGTACCATTCGACCATATCCAGGTGCTATCTGCTTCCATGGACCAAACATCACATTAGCATACGCCTGTTGCCAGTAGAACTGACTCACTGGTGTGACAGAAGTTCCATATCCACCTCTCTCTACAACCTCTTTCATCGCTAGAATGACTTCATCAAATTTATCAAGGTTTCCACTATCTCTCATCATCTGAGTATTGGCAGTCAATGCGCCACCAGGCATAGGAGAGAAAGGAATGAGAGGTGAAACTTGCGTCGCTTCAGGTGGAATCATATAATCCGACAAGCAAGATTGAAGTTTTTCTTCATATTTGAGTATTTTAGGTAATTCTAAACCACCCAAGTCGTAGTCTGTACCCTTGGTAGCATGTAACATGGTCAAAATGTCAGGCTGGGATGTTCCACCACTCACTGGAGCAGCTGCCATATCAATACCATCTGCCCCTGCTTCAAGCGCAGCCAAATAGGCAGCGACACTGACACCAGCAGTTTCATGGGTATGTAGTCTTAAGTGTGCATCTTTGCCCAAAAGTTTTCGTGCCATCTGAATCGTCTCAAAAACCTTATGTGGATTTGAAGTACCACTAGCGTCTTTGAAGCAGACTGAATCAAATTCTAAACCACTATCTAGGATATTGGTCAAAGTTTTTTTGTAAAATGCTACATCGTGTGCACCTTGACATCCTGGAGGAAGATCCATCATCGTCACAACAACTTCATGCTTGAGGTTATGTCGCTTAATGCACTCGCCACTATAGACAAGATTGTTTACATCATTGAGCGCATCGAAGTTACGAACTGTTGTTGTGCCATGCTTTTTGAACATTTTAGCAAAAAGATCAATTGTCTCACGACTACCTGTATCAAGCATCACAGTATTAATCCCCCGAGAGAGAACCTGCAAGTTGGCCTCAGGACCAACTATCTCACGAAATCGATCCATCATATCAAAAGCATTCTCTTGAAGATAGAAGTAGAGTGTTTGAAATCTAGCACCACCGCCAAATTCAAAATGCTTAATACCTGCTTCTTTCGCTGCTTCTACCGCAGGAAAAAAGTCACCCATAAGAACCCGACCTCCAAAGACAGACTGAAATCCATCTCTGAATGTGGTATCCATCACATCAATATATTTTTTTGCCATGCTACTACCTTCTTGTTATGATTTATTTTTTTTAAATTCTGTGATCGCAGCGATGATTGCGGCTGTTTTAGCTGAGTCATCCGCTGCGAGAGCTGCAGATTTTGATGTTGTAGTGACAACTTCTTTCTCTGGAAAATATTTACCAACAAGCTTTGCTTGAAGCTTCATCACCTGTACCAACAATGCCAGGAAGAGGAAAACAATCGTCATCCCCAGCACCATAAACTTAAGACTTTCACCCACTAGACTAACTTCCATCAGATAACCTTCTTATAACTTTTATTTCCCAATTTTAAGACAATTTTGCTTGTTTCTACTTAAAGAATCTTCAAAACCATCAAGAGCTCTTTCGAGTACTTCCATTTCTACACTTTATTAGCGCCTTCTCCTGCGATGATTGTTGCGTGATGACTTTTTTTCGTCTTTATAATTTTCCATCATCTCATCAACCATATTTTGATCTAGTCCTATTCTGTCACTAGAAACACTCTCCTCGCGATTCATCATTATCGAAATTACCTTTTTAAGCAGAAGTTTTTGATCTATATCTGTCACAGCATTTATTATCATATCAATTTCAGGGTGGATATCACTACTGCGTATTTTTTCAATCAAACCTTCTATCACAGCTTCACTCAAACCATTGTCAGTCTCAATCGTTGCCAGTCTCATCTCTGCACCCACCTCTTTTTGGATACGCTTCAACTCTTTGAACTCTCCGGTAGTGACTAGTGTGATTGCTTGACCACTTTTTCCTGCACGACCCGTTCTTCCGATGCGGTGTACATAGCTCTGAGGATCGAAAGGAATATGATAGTTGAAGACATGTGTGACATCTTTGACATCCAAGCCCCGTGATGCCACATCAGTTGCAACCATTATCTTGATTTGCCCTCTTCTATATCCTTTGATCACCTCATCTCGCTCAGGCTGCTCCATATCTCCATGTAGCCCCCTAGCATTAAATCCAAGTGCTGCCAAATATTCACTCAGACGATCTACTTCCCGCTTCATTCGACAAAAAATAAGACACTTATTGGTCTTTTCTGTCTCTAATAATCTCACGATCGCATCATCTCTCTCATTTTCATTAATGACATAGTATCGTTGATCAATGATATTGTTTGTCGTCGCATCTTCATCGCCCACCACGGAGATAAACTCAGGGTTATAGAGGATATTGTCCGCCAACTCTTTGATCGGTTCAGGCATCGTCGCAGAAAAGAGCAGTGTCTGTCTATTTTGTGGGATATATTCAAAGATCTCTTTGATCTCTTCGAGAAAACCCATATCAAGCATCTCATCTGCTTCATCCAATACTACTATCTCTGGGTTGAAAACATCAATCTTTCCTTTTTTATACAGATCCTTGAGTCTACCTGGTGTCGCGACAACGATCTGAACCCCTTTGTGGATCAATGCAATTTGCCGACCATACCCCACTCCTCCATAAACAGTCAGTGTTCTGATCCCTGCAAAGCGTCCCAAATGATAGAGTTCATCACTTACCTGAGTTGCCAACTCTCTTGTCGGAGTGATTACCAAGGCTCGTTCTATTTCACCCTTGGCAATCTTGTCTAACATTGGCAAACCAAAGGCGGCTGTTTTGCCTGTGCCTGTATGTGCCTGACCTACCATATCATTACCCGCTTCGATGATCGGGATCGTCATCTCCTGAATAGGACTAGGCTCCCTGAAGCCTGCTATCTTCACCCCTTTGCGAATATCAGGATGAAAATTAAATTCATTAAATGTCATGTCTTGCCTTTAAGAACGGAAGAGATCTCCCGTGAATGTCCAAAAGAAATTTTGAACTTAAAGGGGACTCCCTAGAGAGGCTCTATAAATTCAATTAAATTATTAATAGCAGTATAACACCAAATATAATACGATAGATACCAAATGGCACAAAAGTAAAACGCTGGAGAAAGGCGAGGAAGAGTTTGATCGTCAAATAAGCGACTACGAAAGCAACTACAAATCCTACTACAAAGGCACCCCAATTGGCATCAGCAAAATCCTGATAGTGTTTCAGTAGATCATATCCACTCACTGCTGCCATCACCGGAATCGCCAGAAGAAATGAGAATTCTGCACTTGTTTTGCGATCCATGCCTGTCAGCAAACCACCTACTATTGTTGCGCCTGCCCTACTCGTACCAGGTATCAAAGAAAATATCTGAGCCAAACCTACCCAGAGTGCCTGTTTGTAACTCACTGTTTCGACAGCAACGGTATGACTCTTCTCTTCTTTGTAATAGTATTCAACTATCAAAAAGATAATTCCACCTATGATAAACATCATGGCAACTACCTCTATGGAGAACAAAGCTTTGATCTGATCTTTGAAAATATATCCGATACCTGCAAGTGGCAAAAATGCCAACATCAGTCTCTTCCATAGTTCTATCTTGGAGAAGGTCAGTTTGTCCCGATAGATCAACATCACGGCAAGTATCGCAGCAAACTGAATGATCACTTCATACGCTTTGATTAGTGCACTCTCTTCAATCCCCAGAAACCTACTCGCAACAATCATATGCCCAGTAGAAGAGATAGGTAAAAACTCTGTAAATCCTTCGATAATTCCTATGATGATCGCTTGTAAAATATCCAAATAAATCCCTAAATTAAATCATGCTGCTAAAATAACTACTATCTTTATGCATCAACTCCTGAGGTGATCCGCTATCCACCACTTCACCATTTTCGAGTACATAGATCAGCTCCGCACTCTTGATCGTACTGATACGGTGCGCGATAGTGATCACTGTCTTGGGTGCCAAAAACTGTGCCAAAGCATCAAACAGTTTCATTTCAGTATGAATATCGAGTGCTGAAGTTGACTCATCGAGTATCACCACTTTGGGATCACTTAGCACCATCCTAGCTATGGCAACACGCTGACGCTGACCGCCACTTAGCTTGATTCCATCTTTGCCAACTAGTGTATCCAAGCCCTCTTGCAAATACTCTACCACTTCGTCAAGTTGAGCGATATGCAGTGCCTTACGCACCTCTGCCTCGCTGTAAGCTTCCCCTAGTGTCAAGTTAAATAACATTGTATCATTAAAAAGTTTAGGATGTTGCAAGATGAGATGAATATTTGCCCGTATCGTTGCCAAATCAATCTCTTTCTCTGATATATCATTATAGCGTATCTCACCATCTGTCACTGGATAAAATCCTACTATGATATTCGCCAAGGTCGTTTTGCCACTTCCACTTGCACCTACAAGTGCTACCTTGGCTCCCTGAGGAATAGAGAGTGAGACCGATTTGAGTATCTGCTTGTCGGCAAAATAAGAGAAATTCAAATCCTGCACCTCTATTGAAGCTGAAGTATAACCCTCGAATGGATTTATGGCATTTGACACTTCTGGTTCGATCTCCATCGCAAAGATCGTATTGATACGCTTACAGGCAGCTTTGGCATTGGCAAGGGCATATTGAAAGTTGATGATATCCTGTGTCGGTGTCATCATAATCCAAAGATAGCCGAAGATAGCTAGCATCAATCCTACACTCAGACTACTATAGGCAACAGCAAGAATACTTACGGCACGGAAGATCTCATATCCTCCTAAAAAGACGAGAAAAGAGAAGCGAATCGCTCTATCACTCTTGTATCCAAAATTGATAGAGGTATCTCTAAGTGCCTCTGCTTGATCATTGATTCTTGAAAAGAAAAAAACCTCTTTGTTAGCTGCTTTGATCTGATGGAAAAGTTCCAAAGTCTCATTGAGTGAAGATTGGAAAAGCTCAACGGCGTTATTCTCTTTTCGTTTGAGTTTTCCCACATTTCTTGCCAATTTTGCAGTGAAGAAGACTACGACGGGATTGGTGATCAGGATAGAGATTGCTAATTGCCAATCGATAAGGAGAAGTATCACAGCCGTAAATAGCAATGTCAATATCGAAATAACAAATTTACTCACTGTCGTCCCGATGAAGCTATCGACGGTATTGACATCTGTGACCAGCTTGGAAGTCACAGCTCCTGGTGAAACCATCTCATACTCTTTGAGAGAAACTTTTTCGAGATGCTCTACGGCTCTTTTGCGTAGTTTGAAAGAGATATCTTTAGAAACACCCAGAAAAGTTTTGACCTGTATGACATTGAGCAAAAAACCTGCCGCACGAAGCACCAAAGTCAACAGAAGGAAGAAGAATACATAGCCACTCAGGGTCATGGCAAAGAGATTGTCCCTCACCCACCCTGTCATCTTGTCTCCATTGTGCAAGAGCAACTCATCCACTAGTATGGGGATGAAGAGAGGAATTACTACAGTAAACAGTGTCGCAAGAATCGCTACTAGATTCCCCTTGACTAGTGCTTCTCTATATTTCAGAGCTTCCAGAATAATACCTCGAACAGTGCATCTCTCACTCTCAAACATATTGCCCTTTATGCTCGACACTTATTGCACTATTTAGCAAAAGTACCCCTGACGCATCGTACACGATAGGCACGCGCTTTTTTATAAGGCTCTGTTTCACCATAGCTCATCGAGAGTCTCCAAGCTTCCTTGTCAGGATTTTTCGCAACTGCTGTATCAGTCCAAAATCGATCACTCAGACGCATTTTGAAACCTTTTTTGAGTGCTGGGCGATCCCGTGATAAATCAACAATCGTATAAGCTTCTTTGAGCGTCGGAAGTCTCCAGTCTTCAAAACCATCCAATATGAGATTTTGACAATAGACCTGTGCTTCCGCATGACTCTTCTCCAAGGTAGCAACATCCTTATTGTCCTGCCATACAAGTCCTGTCTTGTCATCCAATTTGGACGATGCAGCAAAAAGAGCCGTCGTACCGATCAATAGTATTCCTACAAAAAGTTTCATTTCGTCTCCTTTTTAGATCCGACTGGTATTGCTTTGACACAACGAACAGCATGGTTGGTTGTCTTGTAACTATAATAGGTTTTCCCTGCACGAAAATCAATTGTCCAAGCGCGTGATGCTGTAGGGGAAAAATCTGTTGAAGTCCAATAGCTTCCTTCTGTCACTGAACTGAAAAATGGATGGATCGCAGGCTCTGAACGGGTATAATCTACAATCGATAGAAGCTCTTCAAATGTTGGCAGTCGCCACTTGTCCATACTATGCAACACAAGTTTGTCACAATACAAAACAGCATCATCCCAATCCTCCGAGCTCACTTTTGATACTTGGGTATCCTGCCAATAAATCGAATTCCGTTCGTCTTTTACTATATTGCCTGTCTGTTTTCCATTGGCAAAACTATGCGTGCCTAGTACCAAAATAACAGAGAGAAAAATCATATACTTTTGCATTTACTATAACTCCTTTGAAGATGTTAAGGGCTGTGCATCATTGTCATTAAGGATGCCCCCTAAGGGTTTTGACAGATTATAGCAGAATTTCTTTTGGAAAATACTCATTTGACTATAAACAATCTTAAGCACTTATATTGTATATTCTCAAAAAATCACAGGAGAACCCCAAGATGACTATCACAAAACAGGTTATTTTCGTAGCCAAAGAAGAGAACATAGAAGAACTCAAAGCCCTACTGACAGATATGGTCAAACCTTCACAAAAATCAGAAGGGTGTTTGCTTTATCATATTTACCAGATGGATGACAAGCCCAACACATTTGTCGTTATAGAAAGTTGGAGAGATGAAGTAGCACTCGATGGACATAAGGGCTCAGCTCATTATAACTACTATAAGTCACATTTTGAACCTTTCACAGCAGAAAAATATTCACATAGCTTAAGTAGTCTTGGCTAAGGTAGCCTAATTTGTTCTCGTTACGACGGTCTCCGTCGTAATGCATATCTGACACCGCAAACAAAAGAGAGAAACTTGACCAATTTTTTATCTGCTCCATCGATCCAGATGCCAGAGCCAATGATAAACTGATCATATTTTTTATACTTTCATCAAAACCCAAATTTTCGATATTGATGACATCTACCATTTATAGGAACAACTTGCGCCAAACAAAAGCACCATTCAGCTATAATCATAAAAAAATAAAGAAAATATCGGAGAAATTAAATGGGATTAGGAATAGGATTGGTTGGATTACCAAATGTAGGAAAATCAACAACTTTTAATGCGTTGACAAAGGCACAAAATGCAGAGAGTGCCAATTATCCTTTTTGTACGATTGAGCCAAACAAAGCAGTAGTGCCAGTGCCAGACAGTCGATTAGAAAAACTTGCTATGATTGTCAATCCTGAGAAGATACAGTACTCGACATTGGATTTTGTTGATATTGCTGGTCTTGTCAAAGGTGCGAGCAAGGGTGAAGGTCTAGGAAATAAATTTTTAGGAAATATCCGTGAAACTGAAGTGATCTTGCATATTGTACGATGTTTTGAAGATGAAAACATCGTACACACTGAGGGCTCCATTGATCCTATCCGTGATGTTGAAATCATTGAACAGGAACTTTTGTTTGCTGATATGGATGCAGTAGAAAAACGCATCAGCATGTTGACGAAAAAAGCCAGAGGAAACGATAAAGAAGCGAAAGAGCAGCTTGTCGTAGCTGAAGCTCTAATACAGCACATAGAGGAGAACCGTCCCGTCTCTACCTTCGCAGACATTGAGAGTGATGGTTTCAAGGCGATAAATAAAGATCTGCGTCTTTTGACAAGCAAGGAGATCATCTATGGTGCCAATGTAGATGAAGATGGACTTGCTGAAGACAATGAGTTTGTTAAAAAACTCAAAGCCTATGCCAATGAGAGAAGCTATGAAGTGATCAAACTATGTGCCAAAGTCGAAGAAGATATGGTGGACTTTGATGACGAGGAGAGAGATGAGATGCTTGCTGATCTCGGTGTAGCAGAATCTGGACTTGAGCAAATCATCCATAAAGGATTTGATAAGCTTGGACTTATGAGCTACTTTACAGCAGGTGTCAAAGAGGTCAGGGCTTGGACTATACGCAAAGAGACCACCGCACCCAAAGCCGCTGCAGCTATCCATAATGATTTTGAAAAAGGGTTTATTCGTGCAGAGGTTATCTCTTATGATGATTTCATAAACTACAATGGTGAATCTGGCGCAAAAGAGGCAGGGAAAAATAGACTTGAAGGCAAAGAATATATCGTCCAAGATGGCGATATCATGCACTTTAGATTTAATGTTTAAATGATAGCATTGAAAGGAATAGATAGATGAAGAAAGTTTTGTTACTTGTCTCCTTGCTACTTATTTTTGCAGGATGTGAAAATAAAAAAGGTACTTTCATCAAGACAGTACAGAGTCCATATACAACCGAAGAGGGTGTCAAAAAATTTGAGGAGATCTTGGAAGATAAAGGTCTCTCAGTTTTTCAAGTCATTGATCATGCCCAAAATGCAAAACATTCAGAGATGGAACTACTCCCCAATACGCTTGTCGTCTTTGGTAATCCCAAAATGGGAACTGTCCTCATGCAGTGTAATCCCACGATGGGAATGGATCTGCCACTCAAGATGGTTTTTTATACGGATTATACAGGAGTGAGCTGGATCTCTTATACCAATCCAGAGTACTACACACTCAAACACAATATCAAAGATAAAAATTGCCTAGCAGTCATCACCAAGGCAAACAAAGCACTCCAAACACTCGCAGAGGCATTGAGCAAAGCGAATACGCCAATTCAAATTAACGATGTCAACATCGTCACGGAAACAAAGGAATCAAAATGAAAAAACTACTACTCACACTTGCTCTACTGCACACGATGGCATATGCTGGTGGCTGCATCTTGACACAATCCAAAGAGATAAATATTGATTGGAAAGCATACAAAACACTGGGCAAGATCGGCGTAGGAGGCAAGTTCACCTCTCTTGACTATGCACCTGTGGCTCTCGAAGGGAAAAACTTTAGAGAACTACTTGTCGGCTCCAAAGTGACAATCGATATGAGCAAAATAGATACAGGCAATCAGGCAAGAGACAAAACACTTGTTGCCTTCTTCTTCAATAAAATGAGAGACAATAAAATCAATGCTACTATTGAGGATATCAAAGCAGACAAATATATCAAAGGACAACCAAGAACAGGCACACTCTCAGTAGCGATCACCATGAATGAAAAATCTCTCAGTATACCTATGAAATATCACTTTGAAAAAGAGCATTTCAAGGCAGAAGGTACGATCGATTTAGCTGACTTTGATGCACTCACTGCTCTTGCCTCAATCAACAAGAGTTGTTATGATCTCCATAGTGGAAAAACTTGGCGAGATGTGACCATCGGTTTCCATACGATGATCAAAGCAGAACTTTGCAAGATAGAAATCAAAAAGTAGGTGCAATTTTGAATACAAACGATACCCTATACAGGATCAAAACGGCTCTCAGTCTCGACAATGACACAATAATCAAAGCCTATGCCCTCTCAGAACATGAGATGGAGCCTGAACACTTAAATCACCTACTGAAGCGTCAGCAAGAGAGCGATTTTGAAATTTGTAGTTATGAGGAGTTGGGTCAACTCCTCGATGGACTTGTTTTACTCAAAAGAGGTCCTGCACCTCAGAAAGCCAATCCAAATAAAGCTATTGAATTGACCAACAATCTCATCCTCAAAAAACTCCGTATTGCACTCGAACTCAAAGAGCCAGAAACAGAGATTATCTTTGGTTTAGGTGAAGCAAAACTAACCAAACAACAACTTTCATCTCTTTTTCGTAAAGAGGGGAGTAAAAATTTCAAAGTCTGCTCAAATGAACTTTTGATCGCTTTTTTAGATGGATTGGATGAGTTTTATTATGTAGGGGAATCTAAATAGCCGAGTATCACTTCCCTAGATTCTCTTTTTAAGTTCCATCCTAGTATAATGATTAGTTTTTAAAGCTAAATTTACTATGGGCTATTTTTATTATTATTAGATGAAAGGATTGCTATGAAAATATTTAAAAATAAAAATATACTTAACCTACTTATTGTGATGACCATACTACTACTAGGTGCTGTCTCATACTATACCTATCTCTCTTATCAAAGATACCTCGATGCACAAAATAATGCAAAACTTTCCTATATTTTGACAAAAATTGAATCTGCACTTCATTATATAGAATCTGAAAGAATGAATAGTGTTACTTATCTATATACAAAAAATATAAATGATCTGGTTAATCTAAAAAGCACAAGAGCTTCGACAACCGATCTTGTTCTGGCAGAATTGGATAAATTTACACAAGAGAATTCACACTATGCCATCTACAATAAGCAGTTCGATACGATCACTACGGAACTCAAACAGGTAAGGCAAGAAGTGGATAATCGAAGTGGTGATCATAGGGCTATCTTTTTTGATGCTTATCACCATAAGATTTTTGGAGAATTTTTAACAATAATTAAAAATATCTCTAAAACTCAAAAATCAGAGGCATTGAAAAATTATCTATCAATGTATGAGAGATATATGGAACTTAGGGAGAATAGTGCACTAGAAAATACAATGATCTACTCCATACTGCTGGATTCAAAGGAGATGAGCGATATAGATATTGAATCTTGGAAGCAAATTATGAACAGAGATGTCTTACCCCAATCTAGTATATTGGGATACGGTACTGTAGCGCTAGATATTCAGGATCTACTCTCCGTAGAACAATTCAATGCTATTATTGCAGAAGAACGAGATATGATTTTGAATCAGGCAAAAAGAGGTGGATACTCAGTCTCTATCATTGGATGGCAAAATCAGATCAACAGAAAGATGGATTATTTTACTCAAGTAAATTTTATACTGCATAATGAGATTAGTAGATTGGAAACTAGGTATCTCTTATCATTCCAGATTATTGTATTGGGTCATGGCATTGGCATACTCTTTATCATATTTTTACTTATGAAGCTTTTTGTCATGCACAGCAGGATCGAAAAAATGGAACATATATCCCAAGAGACTCTAAGGGATATAGCATTGGTTTTCAATGAGAATCAGCAACGAGAGATAAACAAGCTGATCAAAAAAGGCAAGGTAGATCATATCTATAAATTTTTGATCCAAGCTATCAAAGATGCCAATCAAACAAAAGATCTTTTTCTTGCAAGTATGTCCCATGAGATACGAACACCTCTTAATGGGATCGTTGGATTTACAAATCTATTGAAAGACACCACCGACAAAGAGGAGCAAGCAGAGTTCATCTCTGTTATAGAAAAAAGTTCTGTAAATCTTTTAACTATTGTCAATGATATTCTAGATCTCTCCAAGATAAAAGCACAAAAGATAGACTTAGAGAGTATAGAGTTCGACCCAATAGATACCTTTGAGTCTGCTGTCGAATCCTATGCCGCTAAAGCCGCAGAAGAGAACATAGACTTCAATATTTTTCTAGATCCTACACTTCCTACATTATTGATAGGCGATCCTACAAAAATATCCCAAATTATTATTAACCTCATCAGTAATGCCATTAAATTTACTTCAAAAAATGGTGAAGTAAATGTAAGTATTGAAAAATTTTCAGAAAATGAAGAACAAGTAGATGTGAAGTTTGAGGTTGCCGATACAGGCATTGGTATTACCGAAGATCAAAAGAAGAATATCTTTGAAGCCTTCTCTCAAGCGGATGTAAGTACCAGCAGAAAGTATGGTGGTACAGGCTTAGGTTTGTCTATTTCGGGTAAATTTGTAGAATTAATGGGTGGAAAACTAAGTATTTGGAGTGTTGCAGACGAGGGGTCTTCCTTTTACTTTACGCTGACACTCCCCAAACCTGCAACAGCCAAAAAGAGAGAAGTAGAGGATATGAGTTCGCGTACTATTGGCATTCTCAGTTCACATACAGATGATGATTACTATATAAATAAAAATCTTGAAGCTTATATCGCATACACGGGAGCAAAAATAAAGCGCTATACCGACGAATCATACTTAGCTCTGAAGAACAAATCAAGACTTCCAGATATTATTTTTATTGATCATAAATTACGCTGTAGAGGGAATGAGATCAAACACTTCCTCGACCTTGATACCAAGATTGTGGTTATGTCAACAGGAGATCAAAAGAGAAATCTCAAGCGATACAAATCAGATATAGATAAGATAATCTATAAGCCAATTAACTTTTCCAAAACACTCAGAGCCCTTAGCGACAAAAAAGATATCGTAGAGAGTGTGCAGAAGATTACTTTTGAGAACCTACATATTTTGGTTGCAGAAGATAACCTCATCAACCAAAAACTGATCATCAATGTACTAAATAGGCTAGGCATAGAGGTAAGTATCGCAAATAATGGTAAAGAGGCTCTAGATAATCGTATAGAAAATGAATATGATATGATATTTATGGATATTCAAATGCCTGTCATGGGTGGCATGGAAGCAACAGGAAATATATTGAGTTACGAGAACCAACACAACAAAACACATGTTCCTATCGTTGCCCTAACTGCAAATGCAGTTGCTGGCGACAGAGAGAAATATATAGGTGCT
>QMKU01000006.1 GCA_003646525.1 Campylobacterota bacterium | reverse complement strand
TGCATCTAAACATTATAGCTGAATTGAACATATTTTTATGTTACACTTGCACAAAGTTTATATGATTACAGGGAAATATGAAATATTTTTATTATTGGTTTAATCTTCTCTTTTTATCCTCTTTACTAGCAGGAAATTCTTATATTGATCAAATTCTGGTAGTGGATTGCTGCACTCATATCGTAGAGCCCATGACGGTAGTGAGTCTGGGAATCAAAGGGGCTTTGTATGAAGATATCGAAGCATCCAAGGCAGTCCGTGCATGTGAAAAGAGTATGAAGGCTAACCCTGATGATTCTCATATTAAGTTTTTACTTGCTAGAGCGTACAGTAAGGCAGAACGATACAGCGAAGGTTTTGGGCTAGCACAAAATGCATGTAAAGATGGAGATATAGGAGGCTGTACACTTTTGGGTGGATATTATGCTAGGGGTCTGCATATATCATATAATGCAAAGAGGTCTTATCTCTTGTGGTTGTGGAGTTGCTATCAGGGGGATTCTCAAGCATGCCATAACTTGGCAATGCAGATAGAGAACAAGCGGGACTTTATACCAAAAGAGTCAAAAAGCAAAGAGGAGTATCTCATAGAAGCGTGCATGGGAGGACTCTATCCCTATGCGTGTACAGTCTACGCAAACCACATGTATTTCAAAACAATCAAGTATGACAAAGAGATCCATGAATACACAAACTACCAAGCTTGTATCAGTGGTCACGACAATGCATGTAGCGAACTTGACAAGCTATTGAAAGAGAATAAAGATCCACTACGCAAGCAAAAGCGATACTATAGTATGAATGCATCGTGTCATAGTGGCAACGCTAAAGCATGTGAAAAGCTTGGAAGTATTTATAGTGAAAGCGGAAAGACCAAAGTGAACAATCTCATCGCTATAACTTATTATGAGCAGGGGTGCAATAGTGGGGCTGAGCGTTTCTCATGTTGGTATGCAGGACTGCACCGGATCGCAGGATTGGAAGGTGTGGTGAAAGATATCCCTCTAGGCATTAAGTATATTGAGAAAGCTTGCTATATTGGGATGAATACCTTTGCGTGTTATGATTTGGCTAAGTTTTATCTCTACACAGAAGAGAGAGAGTATCAAGATAGAGATAAGGCGGTTAGACCTCTACAGAGGGCTTGCAAGATAGGCAATGTTCGCTCTCTGTATTTGGGATGCGATCAAGGCATTGAGACATGTTGTGAAGAGAAGAAGAGATATGAAAATCAAAAATGATAATAGAGTGAAAATTCTCTGTTTTCTCTTGTTGACAGTGATATTGTCGGCACAAAACCACTATATCGAACAGATAAAAGTCGTAGATGCTTGCCTGCATTTGGCTGAACCTACTACAATAGATGCCTTAGGCGTCAAAGGAAACGGGTTAAAAAGCAAGCGTGACATTGACAATGCCATAGAGGCATGCACCAAAAGTATGGCAGAAAATTCAGATGATGCTCATGTGCAGTTTTTATTGGGTAGAGCCTACACAAAGAGTGGGGAATATCCAAAAGGATTGATGCTTGCCCGAAAATCATGCCAAAATGGAGACTCTGCTGGGTGTACACTTTTGGCTATTTACTACGATAAAGGCTTTGCAGTGAAGCGCAGTTCTGCCAAAAAATATCTATTGTTATCATGGGCATGTAGTCATGGTGACCCATTGGGATGTTTTAATTTGGCTGTTACAAATATAAGGAGGGATCCTTATGCTCCTCGAAAGTCCAAACAGACGGGAGCAGGTTTTTTTGATATATGTGTGGGCGGCATGTATGATCGTGCATGTATCAGATATGCGAACAATATGTACTTCAAAAAGTTCCCTTATGATGAAGAGCGTTTTGAGTATGCTTCATACAAGGCATGTCTCCTAGGTGATGAGGTAGCGTGTTATGATCTCGAAAAGGTATTGAAACAAAAGGAAGATACTCACATACAAAAGAAGATCTATTATGCACTAGAGATATCTTGCAGAAAAAAGAATGCCAAAGCCTGCGAAAGACTTGGCATTATGCATCAAAACGAGGCTACGAGGTCTGCTAATCTTGAATGGCATAAGCGCAATGAAAAGGCTTGTATTCAAGGTAATATGTCAAGGCAACATGCGTGCTACAATGCAGGAGGTTACTATTTTCAGAACAGCCGTGACATTGCTAAAGCCATAGCATATTGGGAGAAATCGTGTCACGACAGGGAGCATGCCACCTCTTGCTTCTTTTTGGGGAAGTTTTATCTTGATGATAAAAATGCTGAGCATAAGGACAAAGAAAAGCGTTACAAGCTCTTGAGAAAGGATGTATGCTAGATGAAGAGAACGCCTTGGATTTTGGATGCAAGCAAGGGATAAAAATATGTTGTGAAAAAAAGAAGGCTTAGGGATACCGATTTAATAATAGTAAAATATAGATACTTGGAGCAGGGACTTTAGTCCAATGCCAATGAAATAAGGAATATTAGGGGTCTGGTGATTTGTGATGCGTGAAGCATAGTGAATGCATCATAAATCACCTGACCTCGGCTAAAACATGGCAACGACTCAACCGAGGTCAAGTGTTGAAAATCCACCCACTTCGTGAGTTGATTTTGCAACACATGACCCCTACCGTGCTTAATTCATTGGCATTGGACTTCAGTCCCATAAAACGGGACTGAAGTTCCTGCTCCTAAATATTATACTTCATAAACTGATGCAACCACTCTTTATCCTCTTCACTTAGTGTTCCTGTACGCTTGAGAAGAGATTTTTTAGTGGAGATGAGTGTATCTATATCTAGGTAAGTTAACAGAGAGGGATTGATCGTTGCTTTGTCGTTTTTGTCATATTGCATCAATTGCTCAATATCTGCGAGGAGTGCTTCTTTGCTCTGTTTTGTTGGGTTTTGGCTATTTTTTTCATTCATTCTGATATACTACCCAAAAAAATATAAGGAGTAACTATGTTGAATATCGGTGATTATGTACCAGATTTTTGTTTGCCAAATCAGGATGAAGAGGAGATATGCCTCAGAGATATAAAGGGGAGATGGATTGTACTCTATTTTTATCCCAAAGACAATACACCAGGATGCACCACTGAAGCCTGTGATTTTACTGTAGCAATGCCAGATTTTGAAGGGATGAGTGCTATTATCCTCGGAGTAAGTCCAGATAGTCCTAAAAAGCATAGAAATTTTATTGAAAAGAAGGATCTGAAGATCACTCTGCTAGCAGATGAAGAGAAGGAACTCTGTAAAACCTTTGGCGTGTGGCAGCTCAAAAAATTTATGGGCAAAGAGTATATGGGTGTTGTGAGAAGCACTTTTCTCATCGATCCTGACGGCAAGGTTGCTGCCAAATGGGAAAAAGTGAGAGTCAAAGAGCATGTCAGTAAGGTAAAAGCAGAGTTAGAAGTATTGCAAAAGGGGTAGCAAGTTAAGGCATACTGATTTAATAATACCAAAAAATAGATACTTGGAGCAGGGACTTCAGTCCCATAAAACGGGACTAAAGTCCCTGCTCCTAAACATGGCAACGATGAAACTGAGGTCAAGTATTGAAAATCCACCCACTTCGTGAGTTGATTTTGCAACACATGACCCCTACCGTGCTTAATTCATTGGCATTGGACTAAAGTCTCTGCTCCCATCGTTTCGCCCTTGCTTTGCGATTCTTTTTCCAGTCTCTTTTTTTGAGTACTTTTTCATTAAATAGTTCTCTTGTATAGTTCCAATATGAGATCTGTTTGTCTTTTTTTGATTGAGCATAGCGGTATCGTTTGTCCGAAAGAGCTTTTGCTATATTGGTATATCTTTCTCTCTTTTTTCGTAGCTTCTCAACCATATTGAGCCCTTTGTCTAGGATAGACTCAAGCCACCTGTTGAAGTAGTTTGAAAGCTTGATAATCCATTTTTTAGGGTTGAGTCCTATCTGCTCAAGAAGCTTATTGAGTAGACCTAGTATCTTGCCCAATATATGAATGGTACTGTTGATGAAGGTGATGATCTTTTTGCCCCATCTATAATTGGCAAGCGTATCTAAAAAGAGGTTGAGCATTAAAATTTGAAAAATAAAACTCAAAAAATTTAAACTGCTCATAATGAAATTCCATAGCAGTGTAAATAGAGGAAGTACTAAAGCATAGACAAATTTTTGTATAGCGGTACCCAAGACCTTGGTCCAAAAAAAGTAGAAGATGGGAACAGAGAGAAGCATACTACCAAGGGCGCGGAGTTTTTTTACAGGGCTTGAGTGTTTGATCTCTTCAAATATTCTTTTCATAACAAGTGTAAGATTTCTTTTGTACCTCTTGATCGAGTGCTCAGCAAAGAACTTGGAGAAGATATCGATGATGTGTCGTTTTGTCAGCATGCCAGCTGTAGCAAGGGCAATCGCTTTTTTTCCGCCTGCTTTGACTATGGCTTGTGCGAAGCTTTTGGCACCAGCAACTTTGGCACCTAGGCCAAATTTCAAAAAGAGTATCCCGATCACTTCCCACCACCCAAAGTAGTGGATCAAGAGTGCGACAAAGACAAAAGATATAAGGATAATGAGTCCAAATTGATATCTGTATACTCTTGCACTTATATTGAGAGATCGGTGTTTTGGCTGCTCCAGCTTCATTGGACTATTGTTTCTATTCGCTTCCAGTATCTCCATCTCCATCCCCATCATCACCGAAGCCACTGCCATCTGCATTGACACCTCTGATGCCGTGAATAGCAGCTCGTATCTGTGACCAAGTGCCACCGAGAAAGAGGATGACGAAGAGAGCAAATTGACCCAATTCACCGACCATACTCCAGTCAATCTTGTCGAACCATTTCAGAAAAGCAATCGGGGTAGCAAAAAGAAGGGCGAGACCTATCATGCCAACAGTATTGAGTGTACCCGCAGTCAAGGAGAGCATATAAAAAGCGATACTGACCAAGATAATGCCACTAAAAGGATAAACAATATCAGCTGGCACTTTGACCGACATGAGCATCATTCCTAGAGTCGTAGCTGCCAAAATCAATAAGACAAATATCTTTTTGGCAGTATTCATTACCCCTTTGATATAGTAAGTCTTTGCTATAAAGTAGGTGAGTGCTGTCAGGATGACAACGGCGATATTGGCAAGCATTTGAAAAGTGTTATCTAGGGCGATAACTTTTTTGAACCAAATCTCGAAGAGATAGATAGATATAAGTGCCAAGACAAGGTTGACAACGATCATTATCCAATTTTTACTACTGCTGATTTTTACTTTTTCCATAGTTTTCCTTTTGTTGTGATATATTTTGGGTATCGTTGGAAGGTTTTTCTTCTTCTGTTTTGTCTTGTAGATGTGAATCAACACAGTTGAAGAATTTCTCATGAAGTATTTGTCTCTCTTTGCTCATAGGGGGAGAAGCGCGTATCTCTTGTCTCACGGCTTCGCATTCTGGTGAGAGTATATCATCATGTTCAAATGCTTTTTTGAGAAGAATGACAGTTTGGGAAAAACGATTTTTGACAGCGAGTATATGTGCCTTGACTGTCTCAGATAAGTTATGTACTTTGACATAAGTTTGTGATCGTTTGAACCAGTTGAGTATGGCTATAATAATTTCATAGCGTCTTTTGAACCATGGAATCGCCATCAGCTGTGCTTCACCTACATGGAGTACGAAGTGAACCGGAATAAAGAAAAGCACCTTGAAGAGATAGAGCCCGAGCCCTATCCAAAAATGACCAGAGACGAAAGCCGCCAACGAAAAGATACCTATAAGTTCCATGAAGATGAAAGGTGCTCCAAAAAGTGTCAGAACTGCCCAGTTTGGCATCTTTTTGATCTGGACTTCTGACCATTGTGCCAGTCTTGATCTCTCTATCGTCCTTGTAATGCCTTTAAACCCAAGTTCCCAGAAGATTTCCAGAAAAATTACGACGACAGAGGAGAGAGTAAAGAAGAGTATTCTAGCAAAAATATTGTTGAGTTTCAGATGAACTTTTTTCTCTTCTACCCACTCCTCTTTGTTGTCAAAAAGTCTGTTTTCATAACTACTCAAAAGCCATTCGCCAAAGGCTTTGAGCTTCAGACCGATCTCGCGCCAGATCCACCCACTAAAAGGAATATATTCACCAAAAAAGAGGATAAAGAGAGGTGTCATTATCCAAGGGTTTGTCAGTAGTTCTATCAAATGATGCATTGCTAATCCTCAAAAAAGTGATAATATCATATCTAAGGCAGATAAGAAAAAGCCCTAAATAGCCTATAAATCCTTAACAATAAAAATATAAAGTCTATAAACTAAAAAGCTCTTTTTGTATGGATGATATTCTAACTAAAACAACCTCAAAACTATCTAATTTTCCAATAAATTGCCGTTATATAATTTGTCGCGTTCCTATATTTTATTGTGTTGGAAGGGCTTTGAAGGTTTGTTTTGGTTGAATATTTTCAATATTTCAATTGTATTCTTATCTAAATTTACTTCATAGACTATTGTATATTTTTGTAGGTTATATCTCTGACATTTTTATCATCAAAATAAGATGATGGTTTATACTTGAATGGAAAAATTGGAATATTGAGGATAGACTCTTCCAATTCTAGTGCAAACTTTACACTCGCATTAGGCTTATCTTTTGCAATACGGTTAACTATCTGTAGCAATTCATTTCCAAAAATTGGATTGTAGATAATTTTCATTTTATTTCAATAGTTTTTAAGTGATTTTTAATATTTCCCCAAAGTTTATCATGTGATAGCATTGCAATATCACCATTTTTTATGTCATTCCTAATTTGATGCAACTCTTCTCGTCTCTCATAAAAATAAGGGTCAAGTTCTAAATTTTTATCTTTAGAGATAGTGATATTTTTACTATGATTATTAACATAGTTCATGAAATCTTGAAGATAGTTATCTTGAACTTCCACAGCTAAAGTTTGCATAATGACTCCATTATATAGTTTGTATATTATTGTAACAAAACTTAAATGAATTTCACTTAAGTTTTACTATCTGGCATGTCTATTTTTCTAAAAAGAATGCACTCCAACGGCTTCCTCTGAAAGCAACTTTCATCATTTCCTAAACATTATTCAGCTATAATCTCGATCCTTATTCAATATTTGGATTTGGAAATACTCATGTAGTTATTCCTTGAAAGGTTGCACATTGTGTGTTCAAGGCTACAGAGGGTTAAACCTAAGGCGATTCAATTCGACCACAAATTTATTTACTTTACCAAGGAGCAAAAATGGTAACAATGAAAGACTTACTCGAATGTGGTGTACACTTCGGGCATCAGACAAGAAGATGGAATCCGAAAATGAAGAAATTCATATTTGGTGAGAGAAAAAATATCTATATTATCGATCTCCAGAAGACTTTGAGATATTTTAAATATACTTATAATGTAGTGAGAGACGCAGCAGCAGAAGGTCAAACAATCCTCTTTGTCGGAACTAAAAAGCAAGCCCGTTCAGCAGTCAAAGAGCATGCAGAAAGATGTGGAATGCCTTATGTTTCTACTCGATGGCTCGGTGGTATGTTGACAAACTACCCAACAATGAAAAAATCAATCAGAAAACTCGAAATCATTGAGCAGATGGAAGAGAATGGGCAGATAGAACTCTTGACCAAAAAAGAAGCATTGATGCTCAGAAGAAAAAAAGAGAAATTGAATTCGTATCTTGAGGGATATAGATATATGAAGAAAATGCCGGATATGATGTTCGTCGTTGATGCTGTCAAAGAGCATATCGCAGTGAAAGAAGCGAGAAGACTCGGAATGAAGGTCATTGCACCACTCGATACTAACTGTGATCCAGATGTGATTGATTATCCTATTCCTGGAAATGATGATGCGATCAGATCGATCAATTTGATCTGTAGAGAGATGGCAGAAGCGATCATCGAAGGTAAAGCAGCATTGGCTGAGGCTGAAGGTCAATCAGTTGAAGAGGTTGGAGAAGTAGCAGCTGAAGAGGTAGCAGAAGTCAAAGAAGTAGTAGCCGAAGAGGTCAAAGCAGTCGAAGTTGCTGATGTGGTAGAAGTTGAAAAAGCTATCGAAGAAGCAAAGATAAAGGAAGCATAAATATGGCAAACTTTGGACCAAAAGATATCAAAAAACTCAGAGAGATGACTAATGCAGGGATGATGGACTGCAAAAAAGCATTGACTGAAGCCAAAGGCGATATGGACAAAGCCGTAGATTGGCTCCGCAACAAAGGTCTTGGTGCAGCAGCCAAGAAAGCAAATAAAGTAGCAGCTGAAGGTGCTGTCGGCGTAAAAGTCGAAGGCAATGAGGCTGTGATCGTCGAAATCAATTCACAGACTGACTTTGTCGCGCAAAATGACAAGTTCAAGGCAGTCATAAACGAAGTAGTCGATCATGCCTTTGCCAATGAGTTGGTAGATGCTGAAGCGATCAATGCATCAGAGATCAACGGTCAGCCTTTTGCTGAATATCTTTCACTGCAGGTTGCTACGATCGGTGAAAAGCTTGTCGTCAGACGCTCTGCATTGATCAAGGGTGACGAGATGACCGCTGTCAATGGCTATGTTCATGCCAATGGTCAAGTTGCGGTGATCATCGAAGCCAAATGTGACTCTGTCAAAACAGCTGAAGCAATGACAGAAGTGGTGAGAAATGTAGCAATGCATGCTGCTGCAATGAAGCCTAGTACTTTGAGCTGTCAAGATTTTGAGATGGATTTTGTAGAAAAAGAGACTGAAGGTCGCATTGCATCGATCGAAAAAGAGAACGAAGAGCTCGGTAGATTGGGCAAAACACTCAAAAACATTCCTCTCTATGTTTCTATGAAACAACTCACTGAAGAAGTTTTGCAAAAAGCAGAAGATATGCTCAAAGAAGAGCTCAAGACTGAAGGCAAGCCGGAAAAGATCTGGGATAGAATTTTGCCAGGTAAATTAGCACGATTTATTTCAGACAATACTACACTCGATCAAGAGCAGTGTCTTTTGGATCAGAATTTTGTCATGGATGATAGTAAGACCGTTGCTGAGTATATTGCCGATAAAGCAAAAGCAGCAGGCGGTACAGCTGATATCACACGCTTCGTGAGACTCGAAGTGGGTGAAGGTATTGAGATAGAAGAAGAAGATTTTGCAGCAGAAGTTGCAAAACAAATGGGAACATAATCCCTAGCATGCTACAATCTCCCGATGTGATACTTCTCATCAGGGAGCCCTACTAATGTCAACCATTCTACTCCACGCCAAAGATATTTCTCATAGTTTTGATATCGAACTCTATTCGCATGTTGATTTGATACTCAAGTCTTCACATAGTGCAGCCATAGTTGGACGCAGTGGTAGTGGAAAGTCCACTTTGTTGCATCATTGTTCCACTTTTCTCAAGCCATCAAAGGGTCAAGTGCTACTTTTTGATCAAGATATTTACACAGATAAAAATGTGGATATCGAGGATCTCAGACGACATGAATTAGGGATCGTTTTTCAATTTCATTATCTCTTCAAGGGGATGAGTGCCCTAGAAAATATCGAAGTTGCAACGATGCTTTCAGGTGAGACAATAGATGAAGAGCTTTTGCGACAGCTAGAGATCGATACCTTAATGGATCAAAAGATCTCCGAACTCTCTGGAGGACAACAACAACGCGTCTCGATCGCCAGAGTTTTGAGTAAAAAGCCAAAAATTATTTTTGCTGATGAGCCAACGGGCAACTTGGACAAAGAGACAGCAAGCCTCGTGACGGGCGTATTGCTAAACTATATTCAGGAGCAAGATGCAGGACTTCTTCTTGTTACGCATGATGAAGAGGTGGCAAGTCGTTGTGATGAAAGCTATCGCTTGGAAGATCAGAAACTGGAGTCTATCTAGGCTCGCTACCATCCTCGGCAATGCCAATGAAATAAGCACAGTAGGGGTCATATGTTGTAAAATCAACTCACGAAGTGGGTGGATTTTCAACAGAGACCTCGGCTGAGATATTGCTATGCTTAGTCCATACAATTACTCATTTAAAGATATTTACGCTAATATGGGGTTGAATAAATAGTTATAAGTTAAAGTGTGAAATGAAAGGAAAATTATGAACTTATTATTTAGGTTGAGTCAAAATGTCGTTGGTTTTGAAGACATTAAAAAAACTAAAGACTTTTTTAAAAATATTTTGCCCTTAGAAGATGACAATCATTTTTTTCATACAAAAAAAATGGGAGATAGACTAAAGGAAAATGACACTATATATTTTTCTTACAACAATTATATTGTAGCAAAAGCTATATACAGAGGTATCATAAAAACAATTCCAGAAAGAGATGAAAAATTTATACATGGTCATAAAATTGAAAATATTAAAATAATAAATTCTGATTTGACACTAAAAACAGGAATTGTTGGAACTAGAACAACATATACTACAAATGAAGTGCAGCAAGAGATAGATAGAGTTGTAAAAGAGAATTTTATTGAAATTTATCCAGATGATATTGATGATAAGAATTTCATTGAAGGTTCTAAAAAACAAGTAACCGTTAATGCCTACGAACGAAATCAAAAAGCAAGACGACAATGTATAGAACATTATGAAGCGAAGTGCTATATATGCAAGTTTGATTTTGAAAAAGTATATGGGAAAAATGGAAAAGGATTTATTCATGTTCACCATGAAATACCATTATCAGAAATACAAGATGAATATCAGATAAATCCGATCCAAGATTTAAAACCAGTTTGTCCAAATTGCCATGCTATGTTACATAGTAAAATACCTGCATACAGTATTGAAGATGTAAAAAATATGATTGACAAAAAAAACTTATAATAAATCAGCGGAGCCAATAAGGATAACAAAGGATTAAAATATGAATAAAAATCTAAATATAAGAAATTCAACAGCAGAATTTTTTAGCTCGTTCCCATCCGTCCTCGGTGGGATACGCATATGAGAGTTACACTCACAAACTAGACACTCTAGGCATCTAATTAACAGCATAAGTATGAATTCCCACGGCTGGAGCGACAATGCTAATGAAATAAGGAATTTAGGGGACTATTAGGGGTCTGGTGATTTGTGATGCGTGAAGTGTAACGAATGCATCATGAATCACCTCGGCTAAAACATAGCAACGACTCAACCGAGGTCAAGTGTTGAAAATCAACCCACTTCGTGAGTTGATTTTGCAACACATGACCCCTACCGTGCTTATTTCATTGGCATTGTGCTGGAGCGATGGGAACTAGGCAAAAATAAAGTTCAAATATAGATTTTTAAATATTGGTATATTTTAGATATAATAGTTGATATACTAAAGAGGGATTTTGTATGCAAATTTAGAATATATAAAATTGTGTTGCATTTTGACATATTTTTTAAAATTTGAAGAAAGTTGTTGTATATTTCATATTAACTTTAAGTGGTAAGTCATTTTAGATAGAATTATACAAAGTGTTTAAGGAATACTACATGGCAAATATTTTGCAAGCATTTATAACTATAGTAAATAATTATCAAATTAACATAACAACTGTAACGCAAGGTAATAACAGAGCCAATAATATGGGTGAAGGTTTAGAAACTTATATTAAAGATATTTTTGCAAATACTATAAATGAAACTGATGAGCACATAAAATTAGAACAATTAGCAGAAATATATTCTTACCAAGGTAATAAAAATAATCCACCTGATTTAATGTTAAGAAACAGTGATGCTATAGAAATTAAAAAACTAGAATCAAAAAATAGTGCGATAGCATTAAATAGTTCATATCCGAAAGCAAAACTTTATGCAAATAGTCCAATGATAACTAAAGCTTGTAAAGAGTGTGAAGAATGGAGTATAAAAGATATGCTCTATGCTGTTGGATATACCAATCAATCTACTTTAAAATCTTTATGGCTAGTTTATGGTGATTGCTTTTGTGCTGATAAAGAGACTTATGAAAGAATAAAAACAACTATTTCAAGTGGTATTACAGCAATACCTGATGTAGAGTTTACAGATACTAAAGAGTTAGGAAAAGTTAAAAAAGTTGACCCATTAGGTATTACTGATCTAAGAATTAGAGGAATGTGGCATATTGATAATCCTAATAAAACTTTTAGTTATATTTATACTTATGATGATACAAGAGATTTTCAATTAATATGTTTAATGAAAAAAGAAAAATATGAATCTTTGCCAAGTGAAGATAAAGAAGCTATTGAAAATATCGAAAATAGTAATGCAGTGGCTCAAGATATAAGAATAAAAAATCCGAATAATCCTATTCAATTAATAGATTCAAAACTGTTAATTTTCAAGGTATAATTATGAATATAATATCTCTATTCTCAGGTGCTGGTGGATTAGACTTAGGTTTTGAAAAAGCAGGTTTTAAAACTATTTGGGCGAATGAATATGATAAAGAAATTTGGGAAACATTTGAAAAAAACTTCCCTAATACCATTTTAGACAGAAGAAGTATATCAAAAATACCATCAGATGAAATTCCTGAAACTTTAGGACTCATTGGTGGACCTCCATGCCAAAGCTGGAGTGAAGCAGGGAAATCAAGAGGAATAGAAGACCATAGAGGGCAACTGTTTTTTGAATTTATAAGAGTTTTAAGAGATAAAAAACCTCTATTCTTTTTAGCTGAAAATGTTTCAGGTATGTTAGCCCCAAGACACAAAGATGCACTAGAGAATATAAAAAATCACTTTATTGACAGTGGATATACCTTATCGTTTAAACTCATGAATGCTCATGATTATAAAGTGCCTCAAGATAGAAAAAGAATATTTTTTATTGGATTTAGAAATGACCTGAATATCACTTTTAAATTTCCAAAAGAGTTTGAAAAAAAACGATTTTTGAAAGATGTTATTTCTGATTTAAAAGATAATGTACTTCCTGCTAAAGAAAAAAACTATACAAATGGTGATAAATGTAAAGTAGAAAATCATGAATTTATGACTGGTGGTTTTTCATCTATGTTTATGTCCAGAAATAGGGTTAGAGGTTGGGATGAACCATCATTTACAATACAAGCAGGTGGAAGACATGCACCACTACATCCACAAGCACCTAAGATGCAATTTGTAGAGCAAAATAAAAGAATATTTGTTCCACATAGTGAACATCTGTATAGAAGACTTAGTGTTAGAGAATGTGCTAGAATACAAACATTCCCCGATAGTCATAAATTCTATTATAAAAATGTGACTGCTGGATATAAGATGGTTGGCAATGCCGTACCACCTAACCTTGCATATTACTTAGCAAAAAAAATAATTGAAGACTTATCGAGTGTGTATCCTAACAAATCATTGGAACTAACAAGTGCACCTATTGCTGGTAATTCTAATTATTACGAGAGTAGTTATAGTCCTGACATTCAAGTTGTATCTTGCTAAAGGTGCACTTGTAGTTCAAGTCGACCGTTATTGGTGTTGGCTTGTAACTACCCTAAACCTACAGATTTTAATTTTTTTGTATCTGCTCAGTGAAGCAAGCCCATGAGAAACATACAATTCTACTTCACCTAAAATCATCATAATTTAATCTCATTGTAATATTTTACTTGATACTCTAAATTTTATAATAAAATTTTCAGGAGTCCATTCGATGAAGATAGAAGTTTCTCAGCTACTTTACAATATCTCAATGTTCCTGATCGTGCTTGTGGTTGCATTCGTTGGAGCCAAGCTAATAGGGAGATTTGAAGACGAGGAAGAGATCGAAAAGGAAGTGGACAAAGAAGACGAGAAGTAAGGCTAACCTTACTCGGTTTTATTACTTTATCTTAACTGTAATCTCAACTCTTCTATTTTTTTCTCTTCCTTTCGGCTTATCACTGCCATCTTTATTTCTGTTTTTAGCTATTGGTCTTGTTTCGCCCCAGCCTTTTGCTAGTATCATATTTGGACTGATCGTGCTATTTGTTACAAGCCAGTTTTTGACAGAGTTGGAACGCTTTTTTGAAAGTTTTAAATTATATGCATTGGAACCCTTTGAATCCGTATGTCCCTCAATTAAAACATTTTTTGCACTATATTTTTGTATAACTTCAATCACATTTTTAAGCGTCGGTTCTGCCTTTTTTCTGATCGTTGCTTTATCGAAATCGAAAAGAACATCCCCCGACATCTCTATCTTTATCTCTGTTTTAGTGACTTTGGCATTTAAATCTTTTAAAACTTTTTCAATTCCTAGCGACACCCCTACTATATCAATAACTTTTCCATCTATATCAATAATTTTTCCATCTTGGATATTAATTATCTTACTGTTTTGAAGAGCATTCTGGGCGATATTTTCCAACTCCAAAGATTCGGCATCTAAATATTTATCTTTGGCACTTATATTTGAAAAAATCAAACACAATGAAAATAGAACTTTATACATTATTTATCCGTTATTTCAACATCTTCAAACGGAAATACTTTAGGAATAATAATATTGATCTCTTTTACTTCAGCCGGAGGTGCCGGAAATTTTGCCCACCAATAATGACTTTTTCCTTTTTTGAGACGAGTATTTATATTGGCAGGAGCCAATGCTTCCCCCTCTGCATCTTCCAAAATAAAATACTTTTTATTTTCTGATGTTAGATAAAATTCCTTATAAGAAGAGCCTGTACCTAGATAGAGTGATACTTCATCGTCACTCTGGTTTGTAAATTTTACCTTTATACTCAAAATCCCTTTTTTGCGTTTACACTCTATCACTTCGGCGATTATGCCTTCGATATTTGTCTGTTGCATTTGCAACACATCACCCTGCCCAAATACAAACGATGGCATCCAAAACATAAATGTCACAACAGATAAAAACCAAACAAACTTTTTCATAACAGCTCCTTTTTTTATAAAATAGTTGAAGGCAACCCTAGCACTAAAAATCATCTAATACCACCCTCAAACTTTCTCATATTTGAAGTATAACATAAAAACATTTTGTAGTCTAGTATTCCATATACTTAATAGTGACCAAGGGGTCTTAAGGTTTAATAAAATTATAAGCATAATTCTTGTATATTATATTTATAGTGCAGTTTTTATAAGTTTGTACGATTAGGAATTGTTGGTAGATTCCTTACCCTAAAGGAGATGATATGCAGATTAGATTTTTGGTCTTATTGGTACTTATGGTGGTTGGGCTCAATGCTACAGCGCCCACTAGAGAAAATGTAACTAAACTATACATAGCTACATTTGACAGGGCACCTGACTCGCAAGGGCTCGATCATTGGGTTGATATCTCAGGATTTAATTTAGAAGAGATAGCTCAAAGTTTTTTTGATCAAGATGAGACATATCAATTGTATGGAGATGTTTCAGATATAGATACTTTTATTGTTGCTATCTATAATAATCTTTTCAAAAGAGAAGCCAATAATAGCGGTTATACCTATTGGAAAGAGCGATTAGTAGATGGAACTATTGCCCCATCTTTATTTATACTAGCCGTTATGAATGGGGCTCAAGGTGATGACAAAGCTATACTGGAGAACAAAACTGAAGTAGGCTTGGCCTTTGCCGATAAGGGGTTGTCCAATATAGATGATGCTAGATCTATCATGGGTGAGATAGATGGAACTGAGCAGAGTAAGATAGATGCTCTTAATAGATTTGGATTGGGAAATGAAGATGAGGAGCCAGAAAATAGTCTCTATGTGTCTAGCCAGAATGATACTATATTTACAAATCATTCTACTCATTTAATGTGGCAAAATGCTCTATTGAGTCATTCAGAGAGGGCTGAGGCTATTGAATTTTGTAATCATTTGAGTTTTGGTGGATATAGCGACTGGAGGTTGCCTACACTAGATGAGTCAAAGGATTTTCATTCCAATATGAACGCACAGGGCGATACTCCTGCCCAGAGATTTAGTAGATGTACTGCGGAGGTGGTATCTGATGGATATGTACGAACCAAAGAGGGTGCAGCTCAGTATGGTGGTGAGATAGGTGATTCTATTGGCTTCAGTGGTGGAGCCAATGTAAGATGTGTACGACTAGATGATGAGCCTGTACCAGATGAAGATGATGATAGCTTAGCACCTGATATTAGAGATGCTGTCGATAGACATAATGCGATCAGACAAGAGCTATATTCAGGTGCA
>QMKU01000005.1 GCA_003646525.1 Campylobacterota bacterium | reverse complement strand
TCATTGGCAATATGGAACTCGTCAGCATCTGTTACATTAGCATGTGTAAGATCAGCAACTATTTCTACTACGGCTGTCTCACCCAAGTTAATGGTAAAAGTATTTCCAAAATCAAAACCACTATCAGTATCATCAACTAGGGTAGTGATTGTGGAACCTTTTTGAGAACCATCAACCAATAATTTTACATTTTCAAGAGTAACATCGTTTGTATTAACATCTACATTTTGGAATCCAAGACTTTCAACTTTTATTCTCTCGCCGCCAGCAGTAAAGTCATATCTGGCAAGCACTACTTCATCTTCTCCATCAGCAACATTTCCCAAAGGAGAATCGTCAGCCAACTCTACTGTAAAGTCACCAGCCTCTATATCTTGAAGAATCTGATAACTGTCAGGATTAGCAGGAACTTTAACTTCTTGCTCTTGATCTACAAAAGAGAAATCAAAAACTTCGTCTCCTGTAAACTTAAAGTCTCTGCCTGCGCCACCCATAATATCACCTTTGATATAGAATGTATAGTTGTCTTCTTCAAGATCTAAATCAAGATCATCAAAAACAACCATTTTGCTGTCAGTCATACTTTCTACAGAAGCAACAACGCTGTCATCGCTGTCATCAACCAATTCAAAATTGGCTAAATCGTTAGCGCTAAGTGATCCAACAACAGTAAACGCTAATTTCTCAGCAACTACATCATTGATATTAACATCAATTGTAATTTCAGCTAATTGCTCGTCCTTAGTTCCAATCTCAAGGTTGGTAACATTTTCGTTTTCAACTGTTACATCAACTGTAGCTAAATCTACATCAGCTATATTCATTGTATTTCCATTGATTGGGAAACTTCCTTCTACTTCAGCTCCATCAGTTGTAATATCATCAGCTGAATCAATTCCAATACTAACAGTATCACCATCTGTGTCATCACTATCTATATCAACCATTACTTCAACTTCGGCGGTATCACCAGCCTCAATTGTAAATGGCGTGCTGAAAACAAACATTTTTGATTCGGTATTACTTGGACCGTAATCAACCATTTCTCCGTCTACGAAAAGATACATTTCATCAATATCAGCGTCAGCTATAAAACCGCTTCGTTTGAAAGTTATTGATTCAACAACAGTATCTTCCTCAGCAGTCATATTATATTTCACTAACGGCGCTTGAAGTTGATAAGTATTGTTAGTACCATCAACCAAAATGTAACCAGCGGCCGGAGTACTGGCGCTTAAAGCAACAGTCAATCCGCTTCCTTCTGAAGTGCCTTCTGGCAGAGTCCCATCACTATAATAAGCTTCTAATTCAGTAGTAGTCGTTATATCCCCAACAGCGTTATAATTTCCGCCATCGGTTGAATTAATCGTATAGATTGAATCCGCGTCAGAACCTGTAGCGCCTAAGAAATCCTCAGCAGATAGATTAATCCAACTCTTTGAGCCAATATCTCCATCAGGAGTCATCGCGTAGACTTTTTCGTCAGGATCACCATCAACTCGGACCAAGCCGGAAGTTGTGTACTCATCCATTACAGATTGAGAAACGGTCTGAATGTCTTCCCAATTTAGATGTCCATAGCTTTCAAACACAGTAGGATTTAAAACAAGTCTTTTGAACTTCTTTGTTCCTACTAATTTAACAATATAGACATCAAGAGATTCCAATGTTGGAGTTCCGTCAGGATTAGTAGCGTCTGATTTAATCAGATTACCATCCTCAACCGCTGCCAAAGCAATGGCAGGAGTCAGAGCAAACATTGAAACACCTGAAAGCCAAACTACAGTCGTGATCGCTGTCACGGTAGAAATAGCCTTCTTTAATGTTTTTCGTTTAATTAAACTCATAAATTTCTATAATCTCCTAAGTTGAAAACGATATTGCTTTCAATAATGTAGAGACGGCGATTTATCGCGTCTCGATTTATCGCGTTTATTGACAGAGACGCGATGAATCGTCGTCTCTACAATTATGTGTGGCAAATCAAATTTTTCAACTTAATATAATTTATTAATTAAGATGTACATATATAATTCAGAATTATATCTTCCGACAAACAGCTTAACACGGATTGGATAAATTGCTTCCGTAGAGACGCCGATTTATCGCGTCTCAACGCGTTTACAGAGACGCGATGAATCGTCGTCTCTACCGCAAATTATCAATACCGGTCGACCTGCCAGGCCTTTTCATTCTGCTATTGTTTGGTAGAGACGAGGCAATGCTTCGTCTTTATTCTACCAAAGAGACGCGATGAATCGTCGTCTCTACAACAGCAAAATTCAGCTTGCAGTCCGATATAATTCCCTCTAAAGATCAAAATGATAATAAGTAGTAAGTTTACTACTTGATACTTACTTCCTTTGAATTACGAAACTCAAGATTTCACTATCATTGCGAGAAATGGAGTGAAGCGATAGCGAAACGGAATGCCGAAGCAATCCCGTAACTACGCGCGAAGAGTTTAATCACGGGATTGCTTCGATTGTACCTCCCTCGCAATGACAGTAAGGTTCACGCATTTCGTAATTCAAGATACTTCGTTAACTCCAGACGCATTATAATTCCGGATGCGTCTCATCTGCTGAATTTATTTCTAAATCTTCGCCTTCGTCAGAAGCACTTTCAACTTCATCGCCTTCATCGCCGTGGCTTCCATCTTCCGTTTGCTCATTTCCGGCAGGATCAGGTTCCGGTTCCGAATCTTTCAAATTCACAGTTATATTTACATTTGTGATAGTTTTCATAGCTTCTGACAAATTATCACTTTCCAAACTTATTTTTGCCTTTTCAATGTCTTCTTTCGCTTTTTCCGTAGCGGTTTTTGGTTCCGAAGTTAAATCTTCACTGTCTTCTTCGGTATCATCATTACTTTCATCCGTAATGTCTGTTAATTCTTCAGTATTATCTGCTTTCTCAGTATTATCATTTTTATTATCACTCTCCACTTCTTCGTTATCTTTCATCTTTGCATCATCTTCATTTTCACTGTTTATAATAATTTTTTCCTCTAATTTATCAATTTTTTCTTTTACTTTAGCGGTTATTTCTTCTTTCTCTTCTTCGTTTTCATCTATTGTTTCCACCATTATAGCCAGAGATTGAAAATTCACTTTTTCGTTTGACTCAGCCACGCTGGCAAACTTCTCCAACAAAACCTCATCTTTCACAACATCAGGAAGATTTTCTTTTGTTTCAGCCAAGACTTCGGTATATTTTTCTGTTTGCGTGTTTATTACTCTGGCAATTCTTGCTTTTGCGCTATTATCCTCTATTTCTGTCAAACCATTTTGCGCGTTATTAACTTTTTTTTCAAAACTTGCCAATAATCGCTCTGTTTTTTTGCTTTGATCGCTGTCAGATGATTTTTTGCTTATTTCAGATAACTCTTCCAATCGTTTTCCTGCATGTCCGATTTCAATTTCCGGTCTTTTCTCCTTTGGAGCAACAGCCAGAGTTACATCTTCACTCGCGATTTTTACTATATATAGAGAATCGCCGGGCAGACTTGATTTTGACGCTTCAACTGTAAAAGCGCCCCCGGAAACCACAAAAACAAGCGCAAACATTGAAACTGCCAGCCTTTTTGAGAATAGAGCCGCATAGACGCGATTTATCACATCTCCGCCGTAGAAACGAGGCAATGCCTCGTCTCTACACCTTTTAGAAAGAAATCTGTCTGCCACTCTATTTTCCTGCTTATTTCTCATCTCTGTCACTTTCCAATCTAAAACAGGCGCTTCGGACAACACCCTTTTCCGCGTCTCAACAACCCAGCTTTCTTCCGGTTTTATTGATTTTAGCGTATTTAATTTTGAAATAAGATTATTCATAGTATTTTGTATGGCAGGATTTATCTGTTTTTATAATACTAAATAATATATTTACGACTTACGCGTTTGGAGTGTTAAACGAGCGATAGCAAAGTTTGACCTTAAAAAACAATTAACTTCCGCTTTCAGGTAGAACTTCGCTATCGCTCGTTTAACACTCCAAACGCGTAAATCCTAATATATTGATGTAATGGAAAGAAGATTCTGAAACAAGTTCAGAATGACAGGAAGACAAACCTATTTATCACCACCGCTCTTCATCACCTTCTCCAGCGCTTTCACCCCTCTGTGGAGCTGAACCCGCACAGAACCATTGGACTTCCCTGTTATTTCAGCTATTTCTTTTATGGACAAATCTTCAACATGCCGCAAAATTATTATTTCGCGATATTCATCCTTAATCTTATTAAGCGCTTTCATCAAACTTTCAACTTCCTGTTTCGCGCTCACCTCAGCTAAAATATCTTGTTTTTTGTCTTTAATTTTATTTTTTAAAACTTCATCAATTTCAACAGTCGAAACTTGTTTCTTTTTATAGAAATCTATCACCAGATTTCGCGCAATTTTGTAAAGAAACGAACCCAGTCTGTTTCCCTTGACAATCTCTTTCTCACCTTTTTCTTTTTTCACCCTAATGTACTTCCAGCACTTCAGGAATACCTCCGAGGTTAAATCCTCCGCTGTTTCCTTTGAACTGGTTTTTAAATATATGAAACGAAAAATCTTTACGACATAAAAATCATAAACTTCAGCGAACGCCTCCCGATCTCCTCTTTGCGCTCTTTTCAAAATTAGTTTTTCTTCCAGACTCTTTAATGTCTTCATATTATATAACGAATGAATTAACAAAGTGTTACAGATGAAATATTTGCACACTCTTTGCGCATATATTTTTTAGTATAAAATTTTCTCATTTTTCCTCCCGCTCATTTTTTCCTTCCGGGTAGGTTCAAGCCCTCGCTTGAACCTGAAATGGCTTGAAAACAAGAGCTTTAATCTACCCTGCATATAATTAACATAAGGAAGTTTTTAAGCAAACAAAAACCTGCCACTATCAAGTAAAATGATTATAGCATAATAATGTTAAGTATCAAACACCAGACTTGACAAGATTTACTGTAAGTGTATAATTAGTACATACTTGGTGTTCAAATCAAACTTATGATTTGTAAAAACAATTAGTTGGGTGAATGCAGTTTGTGCCTGCAGTGTTTTGCTGTTTGGTTTTGTTTTTGTATTCCAAATTTTTGTCTGGAAATATTTTTTTTATTGCCTTTAATAATATTTTAATATTTAGCCAATATGTCAAAAAAAGAAGCAACAATTTTGAAACAGAGAAAATGTTTTAGAAAAATAGACAAAGAAACAGAACCTCCTTATTTGATTAAAATGCAACTGGATTCTTATAAATGGTTCATTAAAAAAGGACTAAAAGAACTCTTAAACGAAATATCTCCGATCATAAGTTTTAACAAGGAACTAGAGCTGGATTTTACAAATTATTATTTTGACAGTCCAAAATACAGCGAAGAAATTTCAAAAAAGAAAAATGTTTCTTATGAAGCTCCGCTCCGATGCAATATCAAACTTACAGACAAAAAAAACAATTCTTTTAAAGAACAAGAAGTTTATTTCGGTGAGTTGCCTCTTATGACAGATCGTGGAACTTTTATTATCAACGGCGTGGAAAGAGTTGTCGTAAATCAGTTAATCAAATCACCAGGAGTGTTTTTTAGTATTTCAAACAAAAAAGAAGATAAAACATATTTCGGGGCAAAATTAATTCCAACAAGAGGAGCGTGGCTTGAAGTAGAGACTGAAACAAGTGGCGCTATTTTTGTAAAAATAGATAAGAAAAGAAAAGTGGCGGTTACTTCTCTTATTAGAGCATTCGGATATAGCACTGACGAAGAACTGTTGAAATTATTTTCAGATGTTGACACGGAAGAAGTTAAATTTATAGAAGAAACTATTAAGAAAGATATTGCTAAATCAAAAGCGGAAGGATTTGTTGAAGTGTACAAAAGAATCAGACCCGGTGATCTGGCAACGGCTGATAACGCAAAACAATTGATAGAAGGAATGTTTTTCAAATTTGACAGATATGATCTGGGGAAAGTCGGAAGACATAAAATGAACCAGCGCCTTAAAATCAATTTGGAAGATTCCGTTGAGCATAGAATATTCCAGCCGGAAGATCTGGTTTTAACCGTAAAAGAAATAATACGACTTAACAACTCATTTAATGCTGTTCCCGATGATATTGATCATCTCGGAAACAGAAGAGTGAGAACCGTCGGAGAAATTGTTCAGGAAAGATTTCGCTTGGGATTTATGAGAACTGAAAGAAATATAAAAGACAGAATGAGCACTATTGATCCTAACACAATCACTCCGTCGCAGTTTATTAACACAAGACCTCTAATTGCCGTTATTAGAGAATTTTTTATGTCCAGTCAGCTTTGCCAATTTATGGACCAAGTAAATCCGCTGGCTGAGCTGGAGCACAAAAGACGGCTTTCGGCGATGGGTCCCGGCGGACTGACAAGAGAAAGGGCAGGCTTTGAAGTCAGAGATGTACATCGCAGTCACTATGGAAGAATTTGTCCGATTCAAACACCTGAGGGTCCGAATATTGGACTGGTTGGTCATCTTGCTCTTTTTAGCAGAATAAATAAATACGGATTTTTGGAAACACCTTACAGAAAGGTTAAGAACGGAAAAATAACAAATGAAATAGTATATCTGGACGCGACAGAAGAAGACGAACTGATAATCGCGCATGCCAGTGTTCCGTTTGACAAAAATAGTGGAAAATTTAAAAATAAAAATGTTCAGGCGAGAATCAAAGGCAAACCGGGAATAATAGAGAACGACAAAGTTGATTATATGGACATTTCTCCGAATCAAGCAATCAGCGTCGCAACCTCGCTTATCCCCTTTCTTGAACATGACGATGCGCATCGAGCACTGATGGGATCAAATATGCAGAGGCAAGCTGTGTCTTGCATTGTTCCCCAATCACCGGTAGTTGGCACCGGATTTGAAAAAAGAGCAGCTGTTGATTCGGGTCATGTCATACTTGCCGAAGAAGACGGAAAAGTTATTAAGGTTGACGGGTCATGTATAAAAATTAAAGGTACATCTTCAAAAACCACTAGCTATAATCTATATAACTTTATTCGTTCAAACGCGGCAACTTGTATAACACAGCATCCGAAAGTAAAAAAGGGTCAACTTGTGAAAAAAGGTGATTTGCTTGCGGATGGAGCGGCAACACAGGACGGAGAATTGGCTCTTGGACAAAATTTGCTGGTGGCTTTTGTGTCTTGGGGCGGAGCTAATTTTGAGGATGCTATCATAATTTCACGAAAAGTTGTTGAAGACGACAGATTTAGTTCAATCCATATTCAAGATTTTTCAATTGATGTCAGAGACACAAAACTGGGACCGGAAGTTATTACAAGAGATATTCCGAATGTAGGAGAAGAAAAATTAAAAGATCTGGACGGAGAGGGAATTATTCGTATTGGAGCAGAAGTAAGATCAGGAGATATTCTTGTTGGAAAAATTACGCATAAAGGAGAAAGTGATCTGACTGCGGAAGAAAGATTGTTACGATCAGTGTTTGGCGAGAAGGCAAGAGATGTTAAAGATACCTCTCTCTATTTACAACACGGGGAACAAGGAAAGGTTGTTGATATTAAAATATTCTCAAGAGAACATGGAGATAAGCTTCCAAGCGGAGTGATACAGACTATACAAATAAGTATCGCCCAATTGAGAAAAGTGTCAGTTGGAGATAAATTGTCGGGTCGCCATGGAAACAAGGGTGTTATTTCAACAATACTTCCGATTGAAGATATGCCGCACCTTGAAGATGGAACTCCTGTTGATATTATTTTAAATCCGTTAGGAGTTGCCAGCCGTATGAACATAGGACAAATTCTTGAAACTCATCTTGGATGGGCGGCAGATAAGCTTGGATATAAAGTGGCATGCCAATCTCTGGTCGGAGCAACAGAAAAACAAATAAAAGAAGAACTTAAAAAAGCAGGGCTTCCCGAAAGCGGAAAAGTTCAACTTTATGACGGAAAAACAGGAGATGAATTTGAAAATAAATCCACCGTTGGAATTGTTTATATAATGAAACTTAACCATCTTATTGAAGATAAAATACATATGCGTTCAATCGGTCCATACTCCCTGATCACTCAACAGCCGCTGGGCGGGAAAGCGCAATTCGGCGGACAGAGATTTGGAGAGATGGAAGTTTGGGCGCTGGAAGGATATGGCGCGGCACATACTTTACAAGAAGTTTTAACAATTAAGTCAGACGATGTCTTGGGAAGATCAAAAGCTTATGAATCAATCATTAAAGGCGAGGCGATTAAAAGTCCGCATGTTCCAGCTTCTTTTCATGTTTTGGTAAATGAATTAAAAGCGCTTGGTCTGAATGTTGAACTGACGGAAATAGAAAGAAAGAATAACAAAGAGGAAGATGATGAGGAAGTCAGAGATTAGAAATTGGATATTGAGATATTGAATATTTGGAGTCCTAACGAAAGTCAGGAAGAAATTTCAATGAAGTTATTTAAAAAAATACTTTATGATATTTTATCCGATTTATTATTTTTAATCCTCTAAAACAAAAATATACGAAAAGAATCTTTGTTATCCTCAATGCCAAAACTGATTTTAGCGGTTGTTTTGATTGTTTGTGTTGGAGCGGTAGTAGGATTGATGGGATGGGTGACAACAAAAAGAACAGAAAGGATTGTAGAATTAGAAGAAGCCATAAAAACAAAATCGCTACCAATTAATAATAAAGAAATTGATATTTTTAAATTTATTCCTGAGCATTCTGTTATAGTCCAGAAAAAGACAGAGGATATAGACAATGATAATATAAAAGAAATATTTTTATATTATATTACTGACTTCAAAAAAGATTCACTGAATCTTGATGAAAGTATAACATTTGGAAGCGCTAATCTGAAAATTTTAAAAAGTAAAGAAGATAATAATTATGAAAGAGCGTGGAGTTATACCTATCCCAAACTTCTTGTCTATGACGAATCAAGAGAAAAAAGTAATAATTGTATAATAATTTATGACAAAGAAACTGAAATACCCAAAATTGGATTTGTAATAAATCATCAAACTAATCCTTTATTAAACTCATATGTGTTTGTTTATTTTGACAAGAAAAGATTTATTGATTTTAATACAATAAGAATTCTTCATAAAGGTCCTAAAAGTCTTGTTACATCCAATTCAATAGATAATGTGGAGATAAAAGACATTGATGGTGACGGCACCTGTGAAATTATAAAAACTACTTCTTCTAAAAAACAAGAATACAAATGGAATAAAGAGAACTATAGTTATAAATATCAGTCCGAAGAACCTTTATTGAGTTTTTCTGAAAAAATCTACAGGAGTGAAAAATTTGGATATGAATTTAAGTATCCTTCTTATATAAACCCTTCAGATATAAATATTTTTGAAAAGGACGAAAAATTAATAATTAGCTACGGTCATGGACTTGCAACTATTTATGCTCCTAAAAAAGTAAAGTCAGAAGAAATAGAGAAATATAGATGCATTGAAGAAGAAGGAAAATCAGCATGTTCTAAAATTCAATCAGAAAATGAATTTAATATTTTCAAGTTTACACACGGTGCTGTTTCTCATTGGGATAGTAGTTCTCAAACATACAGTTTAATTAAAGAAAATGAAGATGAAAGTTTTTTGGTTATTGAAATTGGCACACAAGGAATAAATGTTGATGAAACAGCAGCTAGTTTAAAAATGATACGATAGATAAATTTTCAACCAAATTCTTTCCACTTTCAAATTCATAGAAAAATAAAAAAAAAATTAGCAAAGAATATTTCCGGAGTCCTGACGAAAGTCAGGAAGAAATTTTAATAAAATTGTTTTTAAAAATATTTTGCGATATTTCATCCTTGCTTTCGTAAGAACTCCAGTTTTTACAATACAACAATTTAACAATTTAACAATAAATCATGTCAACTAAAATGAGCATAAAAGCCGAAGACTTTAAATCGGTGAAATTAAAACTTGCCAGTCCCGAGAAAATTTTGAAGTGGTCCCACGGAGAAGTTATGAAACCGGAAACCATAAACTACAGAACGCAAAGACCTGAAAAAGACGGGCTGTTTTGCGAGAAAATTTTTGGTCCGACCAAAGACTGGGAATGTTATTGCGGAAAATATAAAAGGATAAGATACAAAGGCATAGTTTGTGACAAATGCGGCGTGGAAGTTACAAAATCAATTGTAAGAAGAGAAAGAATGGGACACATAAAACTAGCTGTGCCAATTGCTCATATTTGGTTTTTGAGAGGCATTCCTTCAAGCATCGGACTAACACTTAATATGTCCGTGCAGGAATTGGAAAAAGTTATTTATTTCGCAAGTTATTTAATTCTTGAAGTCAACGAAGAAGAAAAGAAAGTTATTGGCGACCGCATTGAAGCAGAATATAAATCAAAAATTAAATCCGGTAAAAACAAATTAACCGTTCCCGAAATTAATGAAATTAAAGAAGCAAGAGATATTGCGAAAGACAAATTAAAAAGCATTAAAAAGATGCGCATTATTTCTGAACTTGAATATAGAAACCTTTCCATAAAATACGCTTCTGTTTTTAAAGCTGATATCGGATCAGACGCAATAAGAAAAGCCTTGCAAAAAATTGATTTGAAAAAGACAGCAAGCAACCTTGAAAATAATATAAGAGAACTGCCCGCATCATCAGCGCAAAGAAAAAAAGCAATGAAGAGATTGCGCCTTATTCAGGGATTTATAAAAGCCGGCATAAGACCAGAATGGATGTGCCTTACCATCCTCCCTATAATACCACCAGATTTGAGACCAATGGTCCAACTTGACGGAGGAAGATTTGCCACATCAGATCTAAACGATCTTTACAGAAGAGTTATCAACAGAAATAACCGCCTCAAAAAATTGATTGAACTCGGCGCGCCGGAAGTAATCAGCAGAAATGAAAAAAGAATGTTGCAGGAAGCAGTTGACGCGTTGATAGACAATAGTGTCAGAAGAGGGCAAGCGACAATGGCATCAACGGGAAAAAGAAGACAATTGAGATCGCTCGCTGATATGTTAAAAGGGAAACAAGGAAGATTCAGACAAAATCTTTTGGGAAAGCGTGTTGATTATTCAGCTCGTTCGGTTATCGTAGTCGGTCCGACACTAAAACTTGACCAGTGCGGTCTTCCAAAACAAATGGCTTTGGAACTTTTCAAACCGTTTGTGATGAAAGAACTTATTGATTTGGGACACGCTTATAATGTCAGAAGCGCGGGTAAATTGATAGAACAGGGAATAACGGAAGTCTGGGACATTCTGGAAAAAGTAATTAAAAATAAAACTGTCCTTTTAAATAGAGCTCCAACCTTGCATCGTTTGGGAATTCAGGCATTTTATCCTGTTTTGATTGAAGGAAAAGCCATAAAAATACATCCATTGGTTTGTAAAGCGTTTAATGCTGACTTTGACGGCGATCAAATGGCCGTTCATCTTCCTCTTACAATCGATGCTCAAAAAGAGGCGGCGGAAATTATGCTTTCGTCAAAAAATCTTTTGAAACCAGCAACGGGAGAACCGATAGTTACTCCGTCTCAGGATATGGTTCTGGGATGTTATTATATGACAAAACTTACTGACGGCACAAAAGGAGAAGGAAAGATATTCAGTTCTTTTGAAGACACGATAGTTTCTTATGAAATTGGATTGATTGGATTAAAAGCTAAAATAAAACTTAGTGTTAATGCACTAAAGCCATATGAGAACAAAGCGAGTGTGAATTCTTTAGATAAAGGAAAAAGGTTTATTGAAACTTCCGCAGGAAGAATAATTTTCAATCGTTCGCTGCCAAAAAAGTTGATGTTTATTAATGAAACTATGGACGCCAGCGCCCTAAAAGCTCTTGTCGCTGAGTCCTTGGATAAAATAGGAACGGAAGAAACAGTATTATTTGTTGATAGAATAAAAAGTCTTGGTTTTAATTATGCCACAAAATCCGGTCTGAGCTGGGGAATGGATGATCTGAAAATTCCTGATGCCAAAAAACAACTTTTTGATGACGCTGAAAAAAGAATAGATGAAATAAGAGAACAATATGAAGACGGACTGCTTACAAACAACGAAAGAAAGATAAAGTCAATTGAAGTTTGGATGGAAGTAAAAAATAAAATAGCTGAGATAATTCCAAAAACCATAGGCAACGAAGAAGCGGTGGCATATATGATCAATTCCGGAGCAAGAAGCAACTGGTCAGTAATAACACAAATGAGTGGAATGAAAGGGCTGGTTGTAAATCCTTCCGGCGAGACGATAGAACTGCCTATCAAAAGCAGCTTCAAAGAAGGATTCAATGTTCTTGAATATTTTATTTCCACACACGGAACAAGAAAAGGAATGGCAGACACAGCGCTACGAACCGCAACAGCCGGTTATCTAACAAGAAAGCTTGTTGATGTTGCGCAGGATGTTATTGTATATGAACACGATTGCCATAGCAAGGAAGGAGTAGAAGTTTTTGCAGAAGAGCATACTGATATAGGAAGAACAATGTCAATGAGAGTAAGAGGAAAAACAACCATAAATGATATTAAACATCCGAAAACAGGAAAAATAATTGTAAAGGCCGGTAAACAAATAGATAAAGACAGTGCTGATAAGATAGAGAAAGCAAACATAAAAAGCGTTTTCCTAAGAAGCGCTTTGAACTGCAAAGCAAAGAAGGGAGTCTGTCAGCAATGCTATGGCTATGATCTTGGAAGAAACAAGCTTGTTAAAATAGGACAAGCGGTGGGAATTGTAACCGCGCAAGCGATTGGAGAACCGGGAACGCAACTAACAATGAGAACATTTCATAGCGGAGGTGTTGCCGGAAAAGATATTACACATGGACTTCCAAGAGTTGAAGAAATTTTTGAGGCAAGAGTTCCAAAAGGAAAAGCTGTTATATCCGAAGTTAACGGAAAGGTAGAAGAAATTGAAAAAAATCTTGACACTGTAATAATTAAAATTAAATTTGAACCAAAGATCAAAAATCAAACCTCCAAAACCGAGAAAGATTCAAAATCCAGCGAGAAAGACGATAATATAAAAGAATATATTATTGATAAAGATACAGCTATTTTTGTCAATAAAGGGGATCTGGTTACAGCAGGACAACAATTAGTGGAAGGACATGTTGATATTCACGAACTTTTTGATTTAAGAGGAATTGAAGCAGTGAGAAAATATATTGTAAAAGAAGTTCAACAGGTTTATACGGCTCAAGGAGAAGGCATAGACGATAAACATATTGAAATTATTATCAAACAGATGTTTTCCAGGGTTAAAGTTAAGGATCCGGGAGATACGCGTTTGCTTATCGGCGACATTATTGAGAAAGCTCAATTGATTGAAGCAAATGAGGAAATTGAAATGGAAAATAAGAAAAACAAGAATGTGACTGATAAAATTAAAAAACCAGCTGTCGTTGAACAACTGCTTCTTGGAATTACAAAAGCGTCTCTTACTACGGAAAGCTTCTTGTCTGCCGCTTCTTTTCAGGAAACAGCACGCGTACTGATAAACGCCGCTACTACAGGACAGGAAGACAAGCTTCGCGGATTAAAAGAAAATGTTATCATCGGTCGCTTAATTCCATCAGGGACAGGATATCGAGAGGAGAAATAAACAAGAGACACGAACGGAAAACACAATATGATATATTTATTCCCCTCCTTAGAAAAAGAGGGGCTAGAGGTGATTGGAATATTTCTCGCTCCGTTTCCATCTCTCATTAGAAAACTGTAGTAAAAAACGCGAATTCGCTGGAGTCCTCTGCTGAGAAACTCCAGCGAGGCAAGTTTGACAATGAGAATGAGAGAGTCTTCTTGCTATTTTACCAAATTGTCCGCTATTTTATAGATATCCCCCGCTCCCATAATCAGCAGAATATCACCAGATTCAATATTTGTGTTAATTAGCTCTTCAGTTTCTTTTAAATTTTTAGCATAGAAAATAGAGTTAGCGTTTATAATATGTTGGTTCCATAGTGGCTTTAGCCCTGTGGAACCTTTTTGCGAAACAGGTTCCACAGCATTATTGGAACTGTGAAACCAACGATTTTTCTTTTTTATATCGTTTACCAAATCAAGAGAACTCACACTTTGATCTTTCTTTTTTTCCCTTCCTGTCACATCAAATATCTCCGATAAAATTAAAATGTCAGCGCCATTGAAACTTTTTAAAAAATCCTGATATAATTTTTTCGTTCGACTGTGTTGGTGCGGTTGGAAAACAGCAAAAATTCTCCGGTTGGGATAGAATTCTCGCACCGCCTCAATAGTTGCTTTGACTGCTGTCGGATGATGCGCGTAATCGGAGACAACTAAAGCGTTTTTATATTCCCCCTTTATTTCAAATCTCCGCCAAATCCCGGAAAAATTTACGAGGGATTTTTTTATTACTTCAACCGGAATATCTAAAACCAATCCCAAAGTAATTACCCCCAAAGCATTATACACATTAAATAATCCCGGCATCTTCAAAATAAACTCACCCAATTTTTTATTATTGTAAAACACCTTAAATTTAGTTTTCCCGCTTTTGAAGTCAACACTACAAACTCGCACATCGTTAGTTTTATTTAAACCAAAAGATAGAATTTTGAATTTTGAATTTTGAATTTTGCTTGATGCTTGATGCTTGATGCTTGATACTCTTTCATCATCTCCATTACAAATCAAAACTCCATCTTCCGGTAAATGCCCAATAAACTCCTCAAACACGCTTCTCATATCATCCAAGTCCCGATAATAATCCGTATGATCAAGTTCAATGTTATTTAAAATAATTATTTTCGGATATAGATTCAAAAAAGATCGTTCATATTCACATGCTTCGGCAACAAAATATTTATTTTTTCCTATTCTTAAATTACTGTTATTAAACTGCGACACTAAACTACCGACAATGACAGATGGATCTAATCTCGCGTCTTCCAGCAAAATCCCTGCCATTGCGGAAACAGTTGACTTGCCATGCGTTCCGCAAACCGCAATACCAAACTTATCGTTAAAAATTATTCCCAGCGCTTCCGGGTAAGTGATTGTTTTTATTTTCAATTCTTTCGCTTTTTTTAATTCCGGATTATTTTTCGGAACAGCGGTTGTATAGATAACCAAATCCAGATCATCAGAAATATTTTTTTCTACTTGGCTACTATAAATTTTAACTCCTAATTTTTTTAATTTATCCACTACTAAAGAAGGGCTCAGATCAGAGCCGCTTATTTCTTTACTCTTTTCTTTCATCAATCGGGCAATCGCGCTTAATCCAATCCCGCCAACACCAATGAAATGGATTTCTTTTATTTTATTCAAATCTACAGTCATATTAACACATAAAATATTACTTAGAATAAAACAACTAAGATATTAAAAGACTTATGCGCTTCAATCTCATCACGCCTTGGAGTATAGAACGAGTGATAGCGGAGTTCTACTGAAAGCGGGGATATAATATTTTCAGGTCAAACTCCGCTATCGCTCGTTTGATACTCCAAGCACATAAGTCCTAAAAATATTAATTTCCTAATTTCTGTCGTTTCTTACTACCTACTACTTCACTTCGCTGTCTTAATTATTTCCTCCGCTATTTTTCTTGCCGCCAGAGGATTGGCCAACTGTTTGGCCGCTCTCTGCATTTCTATAATTTTTAAATGATCTTTAAAAATATCGTTTATAACATTCAAAAGAAGATGTGGCTTTAAATTTTTCTCTCCCAATAGAATTGCCGCTCCCGCTTCAGAATAATGAAACGCATTCATCTTTTGTTTATCGCTTACAGCCGAAGCTAAAGGTATTAGAACACTCGGTTTTCCAACAGCCATAATTTCTGAAACAGTATTTGCTCCGGCTCTGCTTGTTATAAGATCACAAGCAGCATACGCATCAGCAATTCTCTTTTTAAAAAAAGGAAATAAATGATAACCACCTAAATTATAGATATTCATTTTCTCAACTATTGATCTTACTTTATCATAATTGCCAACACCGCACTGATGAATTATTTGGTAATCTTTCAATAGTTCGGGAAGCACTTCTATGATAAGTCTGTTTATTTCTTCGGCTCCCTCACTGCCTCCCATAACAAGAATTACCGGTTTTTCTTTACTCAATGAAAAACTTTCCATAGCTTCTTCTTTATTTTTTCGAAATATAAAGTTTCTTACAGGATTTCCCGTAAAAAACACTTTTGAAGAATTATAAAGATCTTTGCTTTCATTGAATGATATCGCGACTTTTTCCGCAAAACGAAACATAAACTTATCCATTCGGCTTGGAACCGAATCTGATTCGTGAACAATGATAGGAATTCTAAATATCCATCCGGCAAAAACAACAGGCACCGAAACATATCCTCCTTTGGAAAAAATAATATCTGGCATAAAATTAAAAACATGAATTAATGCTTGAAAAAAAGCAATTATGCCAAACGGTAGTGCCAGAAAAGGATTGGTCCTTTTTGAAATTGTTATTGTTTTATAGGGAATTTTTGTTTCTTCAAATATTTCCCAAAGAAAATGACTTTTGGAAGTGATCAACATAAACTCAAGTGATTCCAGATTTGCTTCTTTCTTAAGACTTTTTATCGCGTCATAAACAGCAATGATCGGAGATAAATGCCCCGCCAAAGATTCCCCTGTTAATAATATTCTCATAG
>QMKU01000004.1 GCA_003646525.1 Campylobacterota bacterium | reverse complement strand
CATATCAGTCATATCTTGTTTTTGATTTTGTAGCTCTAGTATCTTCTCTTCTATAGTGTCTTTAGTGATCATCTTGTAGCTAAAGACTCTATTTTTTTGTCCCATCCTATGGGTCCTGTCTACTGCTTGATTCTCTGCTGCTTTGTTCCACCATGGGTCAAATATAAAGACATAATCAGCTTCAGTGAGATTGAGTCCTACTCCTCCTACTTTGAGTGTCATCAAGAAGAGTTTTATATTTTTATCTTGCTGGAACTTATCTACTAACTCTTGCCTGTTTCTAGTACTTCCTGTCATGAGGAGATGCTCATATCCCACCTCATCGGCTTTGGCAGATATGAGATCTAGTGAACCCAAAAAGTTAGCAAATATCAAAACTTTATGACCACTTAAGATGATATCCTCAAGCATCTCAAATAGATTTGCAACCTTTGATGATGCTATATGGTTTTCTGATTTTAGTTCTGGTGCGGATGCTATCTGTCGTAGGTCATTAAATGCTTGAAGTATCACAAACCTAGAGTTTTGTATGCCATTGGCGGCTATCTGCTGGTCTAGTAGCTGTTTGTAGTAGTTCTTCTTCTCTTCATAGAACTTCTTGTGTGCCTCATCCATATCTACATAGACTACCTGCTCTTGTTTGGCTGGAAGGTCTTTGAGTACATCTTTTTTGAGTCGTCGCAACAAAAATGGTGTGATTTTGGCTTTGAGCAGTTTGGCCACATCTTCATTGGCCTCTGCTTGTATTGGTACAGCAAAGTCCCTCTTGAAGTCAGCCACACTAGAAAAGATACCACCATTGATAAATCTAAAGAGTGAAAAGAGTTCAAAGAGTGAGTTCTCGACAGGTGTACCACTTAGTGCAAATTTATGTTTTCCATCCAAGAGCATAACTGCTTTTGATATCTTGGAATCTATATTTTTGATATTTTGAGACTCATCTAGGATAATAGTATCAAACTCTATCTCCCTCAGCTTCTCTATATCATTTCTGATAAGTGCGTAAGTTGTCAATATAACTTGATGCTCTTGTATCTTTTGAGTATCTCTTTCGTTTGCATAGTATAGATAAAATGATAGATTGGGACTGAACCTTTTGAGTTCATTTTGCCAGTTGCTCAGTAGACTTCTTGGCATTACTATGAGTGATGGTGCTTTGGTCTTTGGATATATACTAGAGAGTAGGGTGATAGCCTGTAGGGTCTTTCCTAGTCCCATATCATCAGCTAGACAGCCTCCAAAGCCGTTGCTGTAGAGATATTTTAGCCATCTAACTCCCTCTTTTTGGTAGTCACGCAGTGTGACATCGGTGAGCTTTGGTAGTCTTGTCTTAGATGACTTAAGCTTATTGAATCCTTCATAGAATTTTTTGCTATCCTTGAAGACCTTTTGCTCTTTTTGTGATATCAGATCCTCTACTTCTGGTAGATCAAAAAAAGATACTTTTATCTTATTTTTGCCATTTTTCTTAAATATCCGTTCTAGTTTTGAGATATATGATTTGTCTACTATGGACTTCTCACCATTTGATAGTGGGATAAAAGAGTGCTTCTTGTATAGATTGATCATATCAAATATATCGAAACTATCCTCACCTATGCTCACCGTCACATCACCAGTATCCAAAAAGTCTATCTTGTCTTTGAAAGCTACATTGAGTGTAGGTTTGGAGGCATTATAGTTGTAGGCTTTTAGCTTCTCACTACCAAATAGTTCACATTTTGAGATGATAGTATGTAGGTTATTTAGTATAAACTGTGTAGCTATCTCCTCATCTACCACGAAGAGACCATCCTCCTCATCAAAAGATGAACCTTTGATACTTCGCTTCAAAGAAGAGAGCGTCTTGAATATCATATCATATATCTCAAAAACCTCTACAAAATCGCACTCATACAGAGCTATACTCTTCTCCAGCTCATTGATAAGTACTATCTTGGTGATATTGAAGTCATTGAAGAACTCAGGACTTAGCTTGCCTACTGTAGCAGAGGTACGCATCACAAGCTCATTGTCTGCTGTTATCTTCTCAAATATCACAGCAGGTCTGATGAGTTTGGTCTCATCTTTTTGCTCTACACTATACCCCTCATAGTCTATCTCTATATTGCTAAAGTGAGTACCCAAGATAGTCAAAAGTTCTTCTAATTTGTCAAGCTCTATAGTGGTGTTGAAGTTTTTTAGCTGATTGAAATTGTCACCAATGGAGTGTATCTGTTTGATATGATTGTCTATCAGCACATAGCTTGAAGAGACAAAAGTAAACTCTTGGCTACCCGATACAGTAGTATAGATATTGAGTTTACTTTTGGTCTCTATGTTGAGGATGACGCTAGATATACCATCATCAAAGCCTATCTGCCTACCATCCATAGTATAGAGCTTGTCACTTTGTCTCAGTAGCTCTATTAGTCTCGGATACTTGCCTAGATATATCTTGCCGCTCTCATCTTCCCAAGATATTTGAAAAAACTCACTCTCTCTACACTCCTCTATGAGCTGTATGATCTCTCTATCGAGTCCATTATATACTCTATAGTCAATATCTGCAATCACATTAGATTTTTTATCATAAACATCTACAGACGCACCCAACTCATCCACGCTAAGCAGATAACTAAAACTATTTTTCTCTTTAGCTCTAGTAAGAAAACTCTTCTCTTGTTTGAAAATATCTAGCAATTTAGTTCCTTGATTTATCACCTATTTACACAAAAGAGTAGTATACTTATCACAGCTAAAAACTAAATTAGTTTAAGAGGGAGAGGATCTCCTCCTCTCACTGTAAGAGACTACCAGTGAACTTCTGCAGTCAACATAATGTTAGTATAGTCATTTGCGTCACCACCTTTGTAGTTAAGACCATCTTTTGCCTTATAGGTGATGCCATTTACGAGCCACTTTAGGTTCTTGTTTTGTTGCCATGCAAAACCATAGATATAGTTATCTGTCTCAAAGGTATTGAGAGCACCATCCGTTGCAAAGTCATTAGCATTTTCTGGTTCCCAGTGGTCATATCTAGCAAAAACTTCATACTCATAGTCTCCACCAAATCTACCAACAGCATGGGCGGAATACCCTTTACCATTTTTCTTGTACCAAGAATCCTCTGGTTTTTCAGAATTTTCATAATCAAAGTCAGATTGTACATACTGTGCACCTACCATAAATGCTGGCTGATTGTAAACTGTATGTAATCCGTAGAATTTATAAGTTTGACCCTCTTCTGAGCCTGATGCATCAACATAAGAATACTTATTATTATTTGTATTGTATTGACCGAAGAAAGAGACATCCCAGTATGTTACTGTGGTAAAATTATCTTTTTGTGTTTTGCCTGTACCGAGTATGTGACCTGTAGTTCTCCATTCAAACGAGAGACCATCGCCAAGCTCAACTGCATGGTAGCCTTCACCGTTATAGACTCCAAATTCGGATGAGAAATAAGGAAGTTTTGTTCTTATATTGAACCCGATATCTGCCGAGTTTGTCAAGTCTGCTGCATTCTTGTCTTCAAGAAAAACTTTTGATACAGAACGATAAAAGAATGAGTTATGCTCTTCATAATCGATCCAAGGACGGTGAGCCTGACCAAACTCAATACCTGTTCCAGGTAATATATCAGGAGCTATGTTGTCTAGCCATATATATGCATACTTCAGTCTAAAGAGCCAGCTCCCCTGTGCGTCTCCAGTCTCTTCATCATTTTCCTGAAATGTGTCCATAGTTATACGCATATAGGATTTTGGATCTTCAAAAAGATATGCCTTTACCTGCAAATAGTTACGGCGTGTTTCGAAACGACCACCATCATCTGTAGGTTCAAGAGGATCACTTCCTGTTACGAAATCATCTGCATAACTTGTATATGCATAGCCTAGGTAATGCAAACCACTAAATTTTAATTTAGATGTTTTAGCAAAAACGGGTGTTGCTTTTTTATATTTTTCAGCTAACTCTTTTGTCTCTGCATCTTTTGTTTCAAGTGCTTCTATTTTTTTGTTCATTTCTGCCATGTTGGCTTTGAGTGCTTTAATCTCCGAACTGTTGCTCGCACTTGCACCTGTTACTGCTAGAGCAGAAACAGTTACAAGCGAAAGTAGTGTCTTTTTCATGAGGTCTCTTCCTTGTTTTTGGTTATGATGAAAGTATAGTGGTAACAATTAATCATACTACCAAAAGAGTTAAATTAGGATGAAGTGAGGCAGAATGACTCTTCTCTTTTAAAATTAAGCTACTTTTTTGCAATTTTCTTTGAAATGGAATCAATTCTTGTAGAAGATAATCCACATTGGATAGATGAGTCTGTGTGTGACCATTATTCTCCTAGGGAGATAGCTAAATAGGGCTTTGTTGTATCTTGATGCCAAGCAGATCATACTCGAACTCTTCACTACTTGCTATGCTACAGTATTAACTGGCAGAGTCTTGAAACTTCAAGTTCATAGTTTTAGCTTTATAGAGTTTTTAAATTACAAAGGGATAACCTGCCAAACAGCCAAACAGCCAAACAGCCATAGAGCAAAGCGCCAATAAAATAGAGATCGCACGAGCAAAAGATGAGTATCTGAAGTGGGGTGGGTATTATGATGTGATATCTATCGATAATGATATGATCAAAAAAGAGATACTGAAAAACATTGCCGAAGATATTATCTTGAAAGATATAGTCCCAAGATACAATATAAAGAATTCCACTGCTATCAAAGATCTTTTTTACTATGTTGTATCAAATGTAGCCTCTACTCTAAACTATACAAAACTTGCAAAAAAATCAACATAGATGCCAAAAGCACTAAAGAGTATATTCTTTATTTTGAAGATAACTTTCTACTTACTACCATTTTCAACTACCACACAAAATTGACAGAACAGATAAAATCTGCAAAGAAAGTCTATCTAAACGACAATGGTTTTTTAAATTTAGGTATCAATAGAAGTTTAAATAATTGAATCAGACTTGAGAATTGGTTTTTTAACATACTAGATAGGAGAGATGAAAACCTGACTTATCTCAAAGACAATAAAGAGGTGGATTTTTATAGTCAAAATAGACTCTATCAAGTAGCATATATTATGGAAAGCGAACAAGCCAGAAAACGAGAGATAGCAGCTTTTTATCACTTCTCTTCACTCTCAAAAAATTACTTCTTGATCACATTCGAGAGACAAGAAGAGATAGAAGAGATAGATGTTATAGTAATTGATACATTCTTATTTAGATCCACCATATAACCATATATAGTTGGAAGAGGGCAAAATGAGTTTAAAAGTTTATATTGATGCTATACCAATAATATATACCTCCCAAACACCAGAATACGGAAAAGTGTGAACTACCTAGGGACGATGGCAGATAATCCTGTTTGATTTTAATGTTCTGCTCAAGGTAAAAAATTTTCATTTTAAAAGCTATAAGTCAAATACCCCTGAAGTGTATTATAGCCTTCTCCTTCATTGTAATCATCTCTTTGAATATAGATATAAACAAGCATTAGATTGAGTGCACCGATAGATCTATTGGCGCTGACGGTGAAATCTGTTGAATCGATATCAGTGGTATCATTGCTGGTAGTTGTCAGGTAGGCACCCAGATAATAGTCGCTCAAGGTGGCCTCTGCTTTGAGAGCATACGAAGTGGTATCTGGCGCACTGACATAACCCCAATTCCACCATGCCTCTGTATAGAGTGGAGATTTACTGCCTCCACCATATACGCCTGCCAAGTTGACGAGATTGAGTGATCCTTTATCTCCTATCTGAGAAAATGCGGCGCTGACACTGTACCATGATGCACCATATTTGGCTTGAAGTGCATAGCCAGATGTACGGTCACTTTGATCTGGTGTGCGTGAAGCATATTGCACTCCCAGACTTATCCCGTTGGATTCGCCTTCCGCTTGCAACCAGAGTGCAGAGGATACACTTGTGACATTGTAGTACCAAGCTTCAGCTGTTACCATCGGAATGAGCTTAGTCTCTGCCCCTGCACCAAAAGCTCCATTGTCTCCAAAGGTTTTAAAATTCCCTGCAATGTTCAGATCATCCGTTGTTGCATTATAGTCATTGTTCCAAATACGCCCCATCCAAAACCCTATCAGTTTTGTTTGCGGAATATGTGCATCAACCAAGTAGACACCATCTATTGCATTACTGACGATATTCCAATCAATGGAATAGAGCATAGGGGATGAAAGATACTGACGACCGACAGTAGCATGGGTCTCTTCGAGCAGTTCAATATCTAAATTAATTTCATCAAGCCAAAGCTGATCTTTGGAGGTGCCACCAGCGTAGACATAAGTAAATAGTGTACCGTCAAGTCCCAAAGTAGTCAAGAGGGTTGCGCCAAGATTGACTTTGACATTGTTGCTGGCATTTAAATCAAGATCAACAGCCAAAGCAAATTGCCCCGTTGCATAATTTTTATCAAACAGTTCTCCGTAATAGGTATCATCTGCTCCATAATAAAACCGTGCATCACCTGAAAACTCACTAATCTCGATAGCACTCAGTGTCGTTGCCAACACCATCATTGCTAAAAAAGCTGTAATTTTATTTTTCAATGGAATCTCCTTTTTATTGTAATAGATAGAGTAACATTTTTCTTTAATTATATAAAGAGTAGAATCAGGGAAAAGTATGCATTTTCTTGGGTCTTATAGAAAAATTGAAATATTAGGTATGCAAATGATATCAAAACATAAAATTGTTATTATCAAAACAGAACACTCACTACTAAATGTAGAAGAAGCCATCAAAATGTACAAATATCTTCTTAAACCAAATCCTAATTTTGGTACGGATGTCTATGCCCCCGGTTTTATATCCGAGGGTATAGTATTGATAGAAGATGAGTCGACACAATCCAAAGGTCTGCCTATACGGTTTGATTGCTATGCACTCATATTGCGTCTAAAGGGTGAGTCAAGACGCAGTGTAGATCAATATCATTATACTATCAAACCCCGATCGCTTCAGCTCATCAATCCAGGCTCACTTTTCTCTTTTGAAGATACATCAAAAAGTGCAAAAACCTTTGTTTTGCTTTTTGATAAAACTTTTATCACAGAAGATAACCTCTCAAAATATATGTTGGATTCCCTGCTCTTTTTTCATCAACTCTATGGAGAAAATGTACAATTGGATGGTAGTCTCTATGCACAGGTGTTGGATATATTTGAACAGATCAATGCCGAATTTAGGATCAAAAGCAGTGGATATCAAAACCTGATGAAGATGTATATCAATCAACTGCTGTACTTGCTCCAAAGAGAAAAAGAGAAATTGCACAAAAAAGACAATATTACACAAGCAGAACAGGTATGTTCTCGTTATCTCTCTCTTATTGAAGAGCATTTTGAAGAGAAAAAGAGAGTCTATGACTATGCAGAACTTCTAGATATTACACCCAACCATCTTAGTGAAACTGTACAGCAGACGCTTGGAAACAGCGCCCTTACCTATATTCACAAACGCATACTCAAAGAGGTAGAATTTCTGCTTTGCCATAGCACTCTGTCTATTAGCCAGATCGCATCGAATCTAAATGTTGATACAGCTTCACAGCTAGGGCGATTTTTCAAACACCATAAAGGCGTGACTCCGAAAGAATTTAGACGAAAACATCAAATAGATTAGTTTAAAAATACGCTCCTATAAGTATATGTAAAGTTATTATTTGCAGATGATAGATCAGCTTTAGTGATGTATTAAATTTGCCATAGTTGTTCTGTATTGGGATTTAGCAGTGGTACACCCAACAGGATTCGAACCTGTGACCTTCGGTACCGCAAACCGATGCTCTATCCAGCTGAGCCATGAGTGCACATTTTGTGAGAACCGCATTTTAGCGAAAAACACCTTATTTTGCAAGCAGATTCATGGAACCAAAGAGATTTAGTGCATTTTTATTGGTTATAAAGGTATGATTGTAGGGGTGTTCTAACTCTATAGATGGAAATTTTTTGATTTTAGTTAGTTTTTTTAGTGCCTTGGCATGGGTACCAAAGAGGATCAGTGAGGGGTTGATCTCTTGCATATGCGACAGTAACATTTCGACAAAAGGCTTCCAGGCATTGATATGTTTTCGACTCTCCTCTTTGGAGCTAAATACCAATGCTGTATTGAGAAGAAGTACACCATTTTGTTCAAAGTTATCTTTGAGTTGATCTATATAGGTGATAAGCCCATCTTTCTCTACCCTGCTGATGGCAGCTCGTGATGTATCTCCTGCATCCAGATCACCTCTGGCTACTAATGCCATTTTGATAAAGTTTCTGAGGCTAGTAGCACGATTAACTCTTTTGCTCAAGCCACTATCACTAAAAATATCATCAACTCTACCATCGATAAAAGCATACCCTATAGCACTCTCTACTCTAGGATATGGATCCTGACCAAAGAGAATATATCGTACTTTATCTTTGGGTAGAGTCTTGAATGCATTAAAGTAGTTCTCACTATTGGGAAAATAGTTTTGGTCTGATTGAAGATACTCTCTATAGGATGGAGAGAGTTGATCATAGGAGGATAGTAGTGTTTCTCTCCAGCTGGGGTCTATAGTCACAGCATACCTGCAACGATGATCAATAGAAAAACAAATCCCAAATAGCCATTGACAGTAAAGAAAGCCTTGTCGATCTTGGTGAAATCTTCAGAGACAAGATAGTGTTCATAGATCAATAGCATAGTACTCACAATCACTGCAAGAGTACCGAAACTGCCTACTCCTGATGGTGCCACGAAGAGTCCCCAAAAGATAATAGCAAGTGTATGAGAGACTCTAGCAAGTAGCATCGTCTTTTTTGAACCTAACTTGGAGGGTATAGAGTGCAGACCGTGAGCCTTGTCGAACTCTATATCTTGGAGTGAGTAAAGTAGATCAAAACCAGCCACCCAAAACATAACGCCTACGCCTAAGTATATAGACCAAAGAGGGATCGTGCCCAACACAGCAATAGCGCCAGCTACAGGTGCAAGACCCAAACTCAACCCCAAAACTAGATGTGCAACAGCACTAAAACGCTTGAAGTAGGTATAGGCTCCAAGTATGGCTAGTATAGGTATAGAGAGTACAAATGATAGTGTATTTATAAAAAATGCCGTTATGATAAATAGTAGAGCATTACTGACAATAAAAATCTTCATCTGTTTTTCACTCACGCGACCGTCAACAGAAGGTCTATTTTTGGTGCGTGGATTTAAAATATCAATATCCATATCAAGATATCTATTGACACCCATAGCAAAATTTCTTGCAGTCACTGTTGCTACAATGCCTAAAAAAAACAGCTTCCACCCAAACCATCCATGAGCAGCAGCCAACATAGATATAAAGATAAATGGTAGAGAGAAAACTGTATGCTGAAACATTACTAACTCTGAAAATTGATCGAATTTCTCTAATATTTTATCATACTTTGACATTATATTTTCTCCTTATGGATGTTTTATCTTTATTTTACTATTTAATGCCCAAGCTATAACCAACACTAGCACGGCTATCAGATATGGATTTGGGATCACTGTATAACTATATAGAAGATAAAGTATCCATAGCAGTATCGCACCTAGAGGAGTAGGTACACCCTCAAAATACTTGGCTACTTCTCCTGCATCTACCTTGAGATTGAACTCGATCAATCGTCGCAATCCACTAATAACATAAAAAATGAAGATGAAACCAATCAAGATTTCACCTGCATAACCCAAGTGACTTCCATCGCCCCGCAAAGCATAAAATAATAAAAACGAAGGCATCACAACAAAAGAGAGAAAATCAGCAAAACTATCAAGCTGTACACCAAACTCTGTCGAGAGATTATATTTTCTTGCCACTTTTCCATCTGCTATATCCAATGCTCCTGCGATCCAAGCCAAGACGATAGCTACGAAAAAATTACCCTGTACAATAAAATAAATAGCGATGATCCCTGCTGCTATATTACCAAAAGAGATAAGATTGGCAGCATTAAAACGGTTATTTTTATCAAATAGTTTCATATACACCTCGTAAAATTCTCATATTCTACCTTTTTTTTGTATCAATCTTCTTTAGATTACTATCACTATGGTATGATTGCATCTATGGATAGATCAATCAAACAATTAGCCATCATTGGTTCAACGGCTTCTGGAAAAAGTCATCTCGCTGTAACACTTGCCAAGAAGGTAAATGCTCTCATACTCTCTCTTGACTCTCTATCGGTCTATAGAGAGATTGATATTGTATCAGCAAAGCCAACACTCCAAGAGAGAGAAGGTATTGGGCATTATGGCATCGATGTAATATCGCCAAACGAACACTTTGATGTGACACTTTTCATAAAACTTTATCAAAAAGCATATCAAGAGGCACAAGAGAAAAATAAAAACTTAATTATCGTTGGGGGTACAAGCTTTTATCTAAAAAGTCTCGCAGAAGGCATCTCGCCACTCCCGACGATGAATCCATTAGCCATACAAAAGGTCAAAGAGGCGCTGTTGGATTTTGACAAAGCCTACAGAATGCTTAGTTCTTTGGATCCGATCTATATGCAGAAGATAGCTTCAAATGATCGTTATCGTATCGAAAAAGCATTGGGTATACTCTATGCAAGCGGTGAGACCCCTTCAAGCTATTTTGCACAAAATCCACCTCTCCCGACAATCATAGGTGCACTGCCTATTTATCGTATCATAACGGACAAATCTATTTTGCGCTCCAGAATCGTAAAACGGACAAGACAAATGCTACAAAATGGCCTGATCGATGAAGTCGCATATCTCGAAAAACAGTACACTCGAACACCAAACTGTATGAAAGCAATCGGGATCATAGAGACGCTCAGCTATCTAGATGGTGTTTACGATAAATCTATGCTAGAAGAAAAAATAATCACCCACACTGCCAGACTTGCCAAAAGACAAAAAACATTTAATCAATCACAGTTTGGTGAACATATAGCATTGGATTTAGAAAGTTTAGAGAAGAAGATTATAGAGGATATGTAAAATTATTGGCTATATTTAGCGTAATATGTTTTGCTGGCTCCACGGTCTCCGCAATGCTAATGAAAGCTAAGAAAGCTAGATAGATACGAGGTAACTATCGACTAGAGAGCCGTGTGCGGGAGAACCGCACGGTTCGGAAGGAGGGGAGGTTGCTTCCCTACCCTCATCAAAATTAAGCCTAATTCATTGCTCTTCTTGAGAGAATCCAACTAGAAACAAAATCCTGCGTAATTTGGGTAGATTTGTTTTTGTACAATTCCTAATTACTAAACTTTTTGACATCTCTCCATTTTATTTTTTTATTTTTCTTGGCTCTCAGTGGTACTTGTTTGTCAACTTTACTTCTAAACATTTTATAATGTTGCTTAACACGCTCCATATAATAGTCGTCTTGCATTAAATGCATTTTAAACATTTCAAGTATATCTTCAGCAATATCAGATTGAGGACTGGCCATATTAAGTATAGGACCTTGTAAATCGTGAATTATGTCAGGAGAATCCGCATGCAACCATTCGACATAAAATTCGTATCTCTCCCAACCATAAGCAATGACAGCTACTTGTTCGTTATGCTTAGAAGAAAAAACTGAAAAGAAAACGCGTCTACAATCACAATCTCGTTCATCGCAAAATAATTCCACAAAACTATACTCGCCAGCTGGTACTTTATCTGTATATTGATCAAAAATTGTAATGACTCGTGTCTCTTTTTTAGCAACTTGTGGAAAGAAATTATGAAAAGCTTGGTATGGCATCTATTTTTTCCTGTTATAATTTATTTTATAACAATATTATATCCATAAAAAGTAAAAAATAGTTTTAGATTTTGGAGCTGTAGGGGGGAGATTCCTAACTGCTTCATACTATATCATAACAAGTACTTCTTCCGCCATGGCCTTTGCTGGCTCCCACGGTCTCCGTCAATGCTAATGAAATAAGCTTTTTTTGAATAAAACTTGTAGGGGCAATCCCTATGTGGCTACCCTAATTAGGGCAACCACATAGGGATTGCCCCTACGATAATTCCTTATTTCATTGGCATTGCGCTCCTGTATGGGAATGCATACGAGTGATGCAGTAGCAAAGAGTACTCTCCTTCGTTTGCCGTGTCAGATATGAGATGACAAATAAATTAGCTTAGAATTTTCCAAATAGGCACACTTTAAGTAAATATAAGATAAAAATGTACCGTAATACTTTCTCGACAAAAGGTAGTCTTCATGAAAAAGAAATATGATAGTAAAAAGATAGAGAGCGTCTGTGCCTATTGTGGTGTAGGGTGTGATATCACAGGTGTAGTTGAAAATAACAAAATTATCAAAATATTTGCTCAGCAGGATGGGGTGGTTTCTCAGGGGAAACTTTGTATCAAAGGAAAGTACGGATATGACTTTGTGGATGCGCCTGATCGTATCCGTGAACCGCGTATACGAAAGATATTTTTGGAGAAAAATCCTCAAATCAAAGCAACAATCAAAGAGAAGCTGACTGAGTTTGACAGTGCATATATGACCTGTGATCTAGAGAGTGCTACGACAGCAGCAGCGATGAAGCTAGACGAGATCAGGCAAAAATATAGTGGAGAGAGTTTTTGTGCGATTGGTGGGGCGAGGACTTCGTGCGAGGGGGCTTATACTTTTCAGAAGTTCTGCCGAGAGACGATGGGCTCACCCCATGTCGATAACTGTGCGAGGGTGTGCCACTCACCTTCGCTCAAAGGGATGCGCGTGACGATAGGAGAGGGTGCTGCGACCAATCCCTACAATGATATCTATGAAGCAGATTTTATGGTCGTGATTGGTTCCAATACGATGGAGGCACATCCGATCATCGCCAATAGAATAGTCGATATGGCAAAGACACACAATAACCTAGCTGTGATCGATGTGCGCGAAACTAAACTCACGAAACATGCCAAATACAACTGCGTCATCCCCTATGAAGCCAATCTCCTAATCCTCAATATGATGGCATATGTCATTATCGATGAAGAGTTGTATGATGAGAGTTTTATCGACAATCGCACCAAGGGATTTGAAGAGTTCAAAGAGAAGATACTCTCTGACCCCTATGCTGATCCTAAATTTTTCAAAACTATCGAGAGTTATGAGTACCTTGCCAAGATGATCCCCAATATCGCAAGAGAGTATGCCGTCAAGAAATCGATGATCTTTTGGGGTCTAGGAGTCACGGAACACTTAGATGGATCCTATGCAGTGATGGCGATGACTCATCTAGCGATGATGACAGGCAATATTGGCAAAACAGGTGCAGGACTAATGCCACTTCGAGGTCAGAACAATGTGCAAGGAGCCTGCGATATGGGATGCCTTCCCTACTATGCTCCTGACTATCAAGAGCCTGAAACGATAGGATTGATGACACCTCAGCTGATCGATGCAATGATAGAGGGCAAGATCAAGGCATTGCTCAATATGGGGGAGGATATCTCCCATATTCATCCCAATGTCAACAAAACTGAAAAAGCCCTCAATCAATTGGAATTTATTATGGTACAAGAGCTCTTCATGACCGATATTGCCCAAAAAGCCGATATCGTGATCGGTGTCAAGTCTGCATATGAAAAGACAGGCGTTTATGTCAATGCCATGCGCCGTTTGCATCTCTCCCAGCCATTGGTGCAGTGTGATTTGCCCGATGATTGGGAAGTGTTGACGATGATGGATAAAAAACTGGGTGGAGATTTTGACTTTTCTAGCAGTGAAGATGTCTGGAATGAAGTGAGAGAAGTGGCTTCAAGACGATTTTCTGGTGCAGCTTATTATCGACTCGCACGCCATAGAAAAAGAGGAATGCAGTGGCCGATCTATCATGAAGATACTCCCGTCCTGCATCTGCTCGATTTTCGGACAGATGATGGATTGGGTCAATATGTCTATCATCAGTATGAACCTAGGGGGATGGTACAGGAGATACTCGATGGAGTGTTTTTCAACAACTCCCTAGAGGGATACTATCTCACGACAGGGCGCACGCTACCACACTATAACAATGCAGCACAAACCAAAAGATCTGCCAAGCTCAATGATAAATATGATGCAGATGTACTACTAGCACCACCAGAAGCAGAGGAGAAATTCGGTGATACTGTAATCCTCCGAACCATTTACGGCGAAACTGCACCACTCCCCGTCCGCTACACAGGCAAGATAAGAGAAAAAACACTTTTTAGCACCTTTCACCACAGTAAATCCAAGATCAATATGATCTTTGGGGATGAGTGTGATGAACTGGTCATGACAGCACGGTTCAAATCACTCAAAGTGACGGTGATACCAGTAGATGGGCAGATTGCCTGTGGGTAGAAGAAAAATATTTGAATATTAAGAGTGATGTTTGTGAGATGTACTATGAGCCAAGGCATATTGGAGCAGGGACTTTAGTCCCGTTTTATGGGACTAAAGTCCCTGCTCCAAGTATCTATTCCTTACCTATAGACCTTGGATAATACCATCTAGTTGTGATTCACTAAAAGCATTGAGTCCATTGGTTACAATCTCACCATCTCTATCAAGTACGATCAGATAAGGCACTCCCCCGATTTGCCCGACTAGAGTCTGAGCATAGTCGAATAAGTTGCCTGAACTTTCTTTTGCAATAGTTCTATACTGCATGTTGTGGGAATTGGCAAAATCTTTTAGAGCTGCACTGTTTAGAAAGCCGTAGTTTTCTACAGATATCACTACAAGTCTATCTCCATATTTTGCCTGCAAACTGTTGTACATAGGGATATCGTTCAAGCAGTGAGGGCAGGTGCTACCGTAGAATTCAAGCAAAACAATTTTCCCCTCATATCCAGTGAAGATAAATCCTGCTTCGGTCTCCTTGACTTCAATAGCTTCACCGCCAGTCGTTGTGACTGTTGTCTGGCTTACAATAGGAAGTCCTGGATTTGGTACTGGACACTCTGAGAGCCCATATTTATAAAATATATAAGAGACACTCAAAGGATCTGTCATAGCCTCTTGCATGATAGTATACGCCTCATTTTCATCATTACGCCCATTGCAGGCAAAAGCTAGACCGACCTCTGTTTTGTTGTTAAGTATATTGGCATCATCTCCCTGTGCACCATTGACTACTGCCAATATAAAGATATCACGCGTGACACGACCACTATCTAACTCTGTCAGCCAGTATGCAAAACCTTCACCGTCAGATGCGCGATCGAAAAGATTGTCATAGACATGGCTGATGAAGTCACCATTGCCTAGCTCGTCAGGATATTTTTTTTTGGTCTCAGGCTGTTCAAAGAAGCTTCGTGCGATCTCTTCGGTACTCAGTCCAGTTTTTAGCCAGTAATCTAGCCCCGAAGCATCAGGTGCACGGTCAAAGGTCGCAATATAGAGTTTGGTGACACTCTCCTCTGTGGGTGCAGCAGCATGAAGCATTGCCGCAGTAAGCAGTAGTGCTAATAGTAATCTTTTTATCATTGGTATTCTCCTTTTAAAATCATAGGTAGATTTTAGCATCACATTAATTAATATAAGATTAAAATATTATTTATATTTATAAGGAATTAATATTTAAATGTGGCTTCATTGTCTTTGTAGGCTTCCTCAGTAAGATATCTTAGATATACTGTCACTATGAAAAAAATTGAAATAGTTAAAAACATTGTTTTGGAAGCTGGCAAGATCGTCAAAGAGGGTTTTTATGCTAAAAAGAAAGTGACACACAAGAGTCTCGTTGATCTTGTCACTGACTATGATGTAAAGACGGAGAATTTCATTCTTGATGCTCTGGCAAAAGAATTTCCAGAGTATACCTTGGTAGGTGAAGAGAGTCATCATGGTACTTATCATCATGACAAGGTGATCTATATCGATCCCATCGATGGTACGACCAACTTTGTTCACGGTATCCCACATTTGGCTATCTCTATCGGTGTCTGGGATCATGGTACTCCTCGGATGGCTGTCGTCTACAATCCTATTCTGGATGAGTTATTTTGGGCAGTAGCAAGAGAGGGGGCTTTCAAGAATGGTAGCAGACTTAGCGTTTCGACTCAAGTAAAACTACAACAATCTCTTATTGCCACTGGTTTCCCTTATGTCAAAGTTGATAGAGGTCTCGAATACCACTGGGTGATCCAATCACTCACTGATCTTCTGCCCAATATACGGGATATTAGACGACTCGGTGCGGCGGCACTTGACCTCTGCTATCTTGCAGAGGGAAAAACAGATGGCTTCTATGAGATCGACCTCAAGCCATGGGATGTTGCAGCAGGTATCCTTATTCTCTTGGAAGCCGAGGGGAGAGTCAGCAACAGTTCTGGGAAAATATTTGATTTTGATGACAAGGGTCTTGTGGCGAGTAACGGAAAAATACATGCGCAACTCTTGAAGTATTTGAGACCCATATAAAACATTAATTTGTGGCTGTACATCCTTGGGCTTGATGATGGATTATAGATTTTTATGCTGCTCCATGAGTGTGATCTTAGCTTCTTTTTGTCTACTGATATTCTGAATATATGCCATCCTTCCAATAAGATTGCCTCTATCGTCTCTCATAAGTACAAGTGTCAAATTAACATAGAGGATCTCTCCAGATTTTTTAACCAAACGCATAGCAATATGGTGCTTGCCTGCCAGCATTAGTATTTTCAACTCTCTATTGCGTATTTCAATATCCTCTTTTGTATACAGAATATCACTGTGCTTTCCTATGATTTCATCCGCTTTATAGCCAAGAAGTTCTTCTGAGGCGGTGTTCAGATCTACGATCACACCATCAAGATTGGTAGATATGGTACCATCGTATATCTGCTCTAGCATCTCTGCCTGACAAGAAGCTTTTAGCTGCAACTCTTTTTCTTCTGTGATATTTGTGTGCGTACCAACCATACGAATTGCTTTACCATTCTCATCATAAATGATTTGAGACCTACCTAAATCCATATCCAGTGTCCATCTTTATGCTTGAGCCGATGTATGCTCTCATAAAGCTTTCTCTGCTCTGCTCTGCTATAGTCTG
>QMKU01000003.1 GCA_003646525.1 Campylobacterota bacterium | reverse complement strand
GCATGAAGGTGGACAGATACGACATCAGCTTATGCTCCTGCATGAGCGTTTAGGTGAGAGACTTCCGCTTGTGATCAAAAAACCTTATGCCTGTGTCCTTCTTGATAATAAAAAACAGATGATTTTCTCTACCTTTTCACTCCCCTCTGATATAGATATAAGTCAAGAATTTACCACTAGAAGTCAAGATCTTATATATACAAAAGCCATTGAGCCATATCATCTAGGTGTCGCTCATATCATAGTGCAAGTCCCAATAAATTTAGATGATATCAGCAAATTAAAACAGATGATACTTCTCTTCATGGCAGGTGCAGGATTTTTCTTTTTGATAATAGGATATTTTTTGGGTCGACTCTTTACTGCACCTATGCGTGAATCGATTGAGAGGATGAATAGTTTCATACAGGATACAACCCATGAGCTCAATACTCCTGTCAGTACTATCTTGACCAATATCGAACTGATAGAGACACTTTATGACTGTAATGCCAAAAAAGAGATGCAGAGGATAGAGATCGCATCCAAAACACTGAGCCGTATCTATGATGACCTTATTTATCTCAAACTCAATCAAGCCTATAACAGAGAGATTCAACCCTTAAACCTTTCAAATCTACTCCGAGAGCGTCTCCTCTATTTTGCGACAACCATAGAAGCAAAAAATATTACTTTGATAGATACGATAGCAGTGGATGTCATTTTGGATATTGATCGTAACGATGCGCTTAGATTGATAGACAATCTACTCTCCAATGCAATAAAGTACAATAAAATAGGAGGTAGCTTGGAACTGTTTTTGACGAAGAAGAGATTTAGGGTCAAGGATAGTGGCATTGGGATAGAAGCAAAAGATCTCGGGACAATTTTTGAACGCTTCAAACGAGTCAACAAAAGTGAAGGAGGTTTTGGGATCGGACTCAATATCGTCTATCAGATAGTCCAAAGTTATGGGTTTGACATAGCCGTCATATCAGAGCCAAATCAAGGTATGGAGGTGACACTATCATGGTAAGAGAGGTTTTCTTATACGGAATTTTGCTATCTACTCTCCAAGCTGATACAGTGGCTAATTTGCCTCTACAGAGAGACTGTTTTGATTGTCATCAAGCCCAGAAAGTCTCCTCTGAATTTATATATCGTCGCTATCTAATGAAATATTCATCCAAAGATACGATAAGAGAGAGACTTTTTTTGTATCTTAAATCACCTTCCCAATACAACTCCATTATGCCCCCACAATTTTTTGGTAAATATGTGGTCAAGGAGCCAACCCAACTCAATGACAAGATACTCAAAGAGCGTATCAATGACTATATAAGATTTTATGATGTAAGTCAAAAACTTTTTATTCCAAATGATTATAATTAGGTTAAAAGCATATCAAGGGCAGACACACAGGTCTACCCTAGCCTGTCGAAAAATGACAAAATAAGTGTATATTTGATTTCTTATTTTTGGCTTTTTACCATTGCGATCATCAGCAATCCTTATTTCATTGGCATTGCCAAGAAAAGGCGATGTGGTAGAGACTACGATACCCAATAGATAATCACCAGACCCATAGTATCTCTTTAGGTTTCTTATTTTATTGGCATTGAGGGGGTAGTTTTACAAGGTTTTCTGCTACAATTTGAACATGAAAATAGATTATAATATAGTAGGTATCAACCATGAATAAAGAAGAAGAGTTTGAAGCCGCCATCACCAAAGTCCTTGAACTGCTCGGCGAAGACCCCAATAGAGAGGGATTGGTCAAGACACCCAAACGCGTCGCCAAAGCATTGAAATTTCTTACAGAGGGCTACCGTCAGGATCCACATGCCATTCTCAATCAAGCCCTTTTCAGTAGTACCAACGATGAAATGGTGGTGGTGAGAGATATCGAGTTCTACTCCATGTGTGAGCATCATATGCTTCCCATCATCGGGCGTGCTCATGTCGCGTATATCCCTGATGGTAAGGTTGTCGGTCTCTCCAAGATTCCGCGTATCGTCAATCTCTTCGCCCGTCGTCTACAAATACAAGAGCAGATGACCGAACAGATAGCAGATGCCATCTCCGAAACGATCAATCCCAAAGGTGTCGCTGTCGTCTTACATGCACGACATATGTGTATGGAGATGAGAGGCGTACAGAAGATCAACTCCACGACTGTTAGTTCTGCCTTGAGAGGACTCTTCAAGAGTGACCAGCGTACTCGAAATGAGTTTTACAATATTATCAACACACCTGCACCTTCAAATTTTTAGGCTAACCTCCCCCTTATCAAGCAAACTTAACACTATTAGGAGTATAATCCTCCTAATTATTTTTATTTTATGTTAAATTAAGAACTCTTAATGTAGTATGCAAAAAGTTAATTGAGATAAGTTTAGTCCGAATTAGAAAATAGCGGCTTTGTGCACGCTAACCATAAAGCTATAAAAGGAAAGCAATGAAAGTCTATTTAGACAATAACGCCACAACAATAGTCGATCCCTATGTATTTGACGAGATGGAACCATTTTTTGTACAAAAGTATGGCAATCCAAACTCTCTTCACTATGTAGCAAGTGAAACACATATACCACTCAAAACAGCCATGGAGAAGATCTATGCTGGATTACATGCGCCCAAGGAAGATAGTGTCGTGATCACATCTTGTGCAACAGAGAGTAACAATTGGGTACTCAAAAGTGTCTATAACGAGTATATTTTGACTGGCAAGAAAAATCATATAATTGTCAGTGAAGTAGAGCATCCATCCATCATTGCGACTGCCAGACACCTCGAAACTATGGGTTGCAAAGTGACCTATCTTCCTATCAATAGCGAAGGAGTAGTAGAGGCAAATACTGTACGGGACTTCATCACAGACAAAACAGCCCTCGTCTCCATCATGTGGGCGAACAATGAAACAGGTGCTATCTTCCCTGTATGGGAAATCGGAAATATTTGTGAAGAAAAAGGTGTACTTTTTCATACGGATGCCGTTCAGGCAATCGGAAAAACACCTGTAGATGTCCAAGGTCTCAATGTAGACTATCTCACGATATCGGCACATAAATTTCACGGTCCCAAAGGAGTCGGCGCACTCTATATGAAAAAGGGCAGAGAGTTGGCTCCACTCCTGCATGGTGGTTCACAAATGGGTGGATACCGCTCAGGCACACTCAATGTTGCAGGTATCGTAGGAATGGGCAAAGCCATGGAACAGGCTATCGATGCACTTGACTTTGAGATGACTGAGATCAGAGAGATGAGGGATGATTTTGAGGATGAACTGCTCAAAATACCTGATACTTTTGTCGTAACCCCTAGAAAAAAGCGAACACCCAATACAATATTAATCTCCTTCCGAGGAATAGAAGGCGAATCCATGCTGTGGGATCTCAATCGTTCTGCCATCGCAGCGAGTACTGGATCAGCCTGTGCTAGTGAAGACCTCGAATCAAATCCTGTAATGGAAGCGATTGGCGCAGAAGCAGACTTGGCACATACCGCTATTAGGTTTTCACTCAGTCGATTTACGACCGAAGAGGAGTTAGATTATACTTTGGCTGTGGTTAAAGAGGCAGTTGAAAGACTCAGAGGAATCTCTAGCTCATACGCTTATGCTCCAGAAGGTCACGAGAGTGGCTTGGATGCAGGGCATTAAAATAGATAAAAAATAGAAAAAGGAAATATTATGGGAATGGATAATTTGATAGGCGGTACCATCTGGGATGAGTATAGCCAAAAAGTAACCGATTTGATGAATAACCCCAAAAATATGGGTGAGATCACAGAAGAGCAAGCCAAAAAGATGGGTGCAAAACTGATCGTTGCTGATTTTGGTGCAGAGAGTTGTGGAGATGCTGTGCGTCTCTACTGGGCAGTAGATCCCAATACGGATCTGATTTTACTCTCCAAATTCAAAAGTTTCGGTTGTGGTACAGCAATCGCTAGTTCTGACACGATGGCTGAGCTCTGCAAGGGCAAAACCGTTGATGAGGCTGTCAAGATCACCAATATTGATGTAGAGATGGCGATGAGAGACAACCCTGATACTCCTGCCGTGCCACCACAAAAGATGCACTGTTCAGTCATGGCATATGATGTCATCAAGAAGGCAGCATCACAATACAAAGGTGTTGATATGGAGAGCTTTGAAGCAGAGGTCATCGTCTGTGAATGTGCGCGTGTCACACTCTCCACACTCAGAGAAGTCATACGGATCAATGACCTCACTACTGTTGAGCAGATCACTGATTATACCAAGGCTGGCGCATTTTGCAAATCATGTATCAGACCTGGTGGACACGAAGCCAAAGATATCTATCTGGTTGATCTGCTCGAAGAGTATGAAAAAGAGAAGATGAGTAAAGCAGCTGATGCTTCAGCCATAGGTGCCACCGCTACATTTGGCGATATGACACTAGTGCAGAAGATCAAAGCTGTCGATAAAGTCGTCGATGACAATATTCGTCAAATGCTCATCATGGATGGCGGAGATATGGAGATACTTGATATCAAAGAAAACGGTGTCAATATCGATATCTACATCCGCTATCTCGGTGCTTGTAATGGCTGTGCTAGTTCTAGTACGGGTACACTCTTTGCGATAGAAAATATCCTAAAAGAGAAGCTAGATCAAAATATCAGAGTCCTTCCTATCTAAAAATCTCCTGAAATAAATATAGGCGTCTCCAATATAGGTGCCTATGTCTCTGTTCATCAAGCTATTTGGTTGTTTATATCCTTTTCTGCTAATACAAAAATCCAAACAGCCAGAGTGGTATCTTGTTGCCAAAGCCTACCTTTATCCTCTCAGTGTATCACTTACCATGAAGGAGAGTTCGAGGGCTTGATTGGCATTGAGTCTTGGGTCACACTGTGTATGGTATCGATCTCCTAGATCATCTGCAGTGATAGCGCTAGATTGGCTTCCTGTGCATTCTGTCACATCTTCGCCAGTCATCTCTAGGTGGATACCTCCAGCTACTGTGCCTTCACTTTCATGAATTTTGAAAAATTGTTTCACTTCTCTGAGAATATTATCAAAGTCCCTCGTCTTGAATCCACTAGAGCTCTTCTCGACATTGCCATGCATTGGGTCACAACTCCAGACAACATTTTTGCCTTCTGACTTGACCTTCTTGAGTAGGACAGGGAAATGATCTTCTACTTTGTCAGCACCCATTCTAACGATCAGATTGAGTCTACCCTCTTCGTTTTCAGGATTGAGTGCATCAATGAGCTGGATCAATTCATCCTCTTTCATACTAGGTCCAACTTTGCAACCGATAGGGTTTTTGATACCGCGAAAATACTCAACATGTGCACCACCTAGATCTCTCGTGCGATCACCAATCCATAACATATGAGCAGAGCAGTCGTACCAATCATTGGTTATACTATCTTTGCGTGTCAATGCCTCTTCATAGTTGAGGAGTAATGCTTCATGTGAAGTATATACCGTTGTTTGATGCAGTTGTGGAGTATTTTTACTATTGATACCACAGGCAGCCATAAACTTCATTGCCCTATCAATTTTTTCACTCAACTCTTCATATTTTTTTCCTAGTGGAAAATCTTTGATAAAGTCAAGATTCCAACGGTGTACCTCATTGAGATCAGCCATACCACCGCGAGAAAATGCTCGTAATAAATTCATTGTTGCCGCGGATTGATTGTAAGCTTTGATCAATTTTTTAGGATTAGGAATGCGTGATTCTGTCGTAAATGCCACATCGTTGACAATATCGCCACGATAACTCGGCAACTCTATACCATTTTTTGTTTCAAAATCACCACTTCTAGGCTTGGCAAATTGTCCAGCTACCCGTCCAACCTTGACTACTTTTTTGCCTGATGAATACATCAGTACCATATTCATTTGCAACATTAATTTGAAGAGATTCTTGATATTTGTTGCACCAAAGGCAGAGAAACTCTCTGCACAATCACCGCCCTGAAGTAAAAAAGCTTCTCCTCTGCCCACTTTGGCAAGATCTTCTTTGAGGTTTCTTGCTTCTCCGGCAAAGATTAGTGGGGGGTAACTGCTTAGCTCAGCTTCTACGCTCTTTAGTAGTGATGCATCCTGATAAATAGGTTGCTGCTTGATAGGAAAATCTCTCCAGCTACTTGGACTCCAGCTCATCTTGTATCCTTCTTTATGGGAAAATCCCAAAAATTAAATTTGTGGATTATACCTTAAATCGAAAAATATCAAATGAAATTGATTTAGTTTTATTGCTTATTCTATCTTTTTGCTATAAAAGTGACAAAATTTGCCCACTGAAAAATAGTTTCAACGGATCCAAATCCGGCATCTTTACACATTTGAATATTTTCTTTGATAGTAAATGGAATGAGGACATTTTCCAGTGCTTCACGCTTTTGCGCAATTTCAAAGTCACTATATCCTTGTTGTTTTTTGTAAGTATAGTAGATATCGATCATCTCTTTGTCTAGCTTTTTCTCATCAAAAACAACTTTCTCAGAAAAGATAAATACTCCTTCCTGATTTAATCCTTTGTAAATTCTTTTGACCAACTCTATCCGTTGCATGGGGCGAATAAACTGTAGTGTATAGTTTGAAACAATTACATCCTGATTTTCATATTTATAAGTCAGCATATCAGCCAACTCCAATTCGATCTTTGCTCCAAAAGCTTGACATTTATGCTCTGCACGATCCAGCATTGCCTGAGAATTATCTATACCTTTAAGGTGAATTGGCTCATCCGCTCGACTATGTAAATCAAGTAAAAACTTTGCCGTTGAGACACCCAAATCAAGCACGCTTTTACCTGCTGTCCGCTCTGCAAGGATCAATGAAATGATCAACTTTTGAACCTCATCATAAAAAGGAACCGACCTACTGAGCATATCATCAAAAACCGAAGCAACTGCTTCATCAAATTCAAATTTCTTTTCTATTTTGCTACTGAAAACTGTATCTTTCATCTCACCCCTCTTTTAGGAATCTCCCAAGAGCAATTATACCAATTTTTGAATTTAAAATTAATAATAACATTGCATAAGCAATAATATCGCTATAATAAGATAAAAATTAAGGTAATAGTATGGACTACGATGTATTCAAGGAAGCACTTAAAGATAATGGCTTAACCCTCAAGGCTTTTTCGGAACTATCAGGTGTGCAGTATAAAACTTGCAGCAGATGGGGCAAGAATAACTACCCCGTGGGCGACTGGGTAGAGTCTTGGCTAGCTCTATATATAGAGAATAGAGAGTATATGATGCTGAAGAGATTCTTGAAAGATATAGTGTGCAAAGATTAATCTTAACTCAATTGGTTATAATCATAAAAAATTAGTAAGGATAATACTATGCCATTATTAGACAGTTTTACCGTTGATCATACTCGAATGAATGCACCTGCTGTGCGTGTTGCTAAAAAGATGAAAACACCTAGTGGTGACCCTATCACAGTGTTTGACCTGCGTTTTTGTACCCCCAACGAAGAGAAGTTATCTTCCAAGGGTATCCATACACTAGAACACCTCTTTGCTGGGTTTATGCGAGATCATCTCAATAGCAAAAAGGTGGAGATAATAGATCTCTCCCCTATGGGATGCCGTACGGGCTTTTATATGTCACTGTTAGGGACACCAAGCAAGAAAAAAGTTGCAAAATCTTGGAAAAAATCGATGAAAGATGTTCTCAGAGTAAAGCGTCAAAAAGATATCCCCGAACTTAATATTTATCAGTGTGGAACATGTAAAATGCATTCACTTCAAGAAGCACAAGATATCGCACAAAAAGTTTTAGATCAGACTATAGGCACTATGAGCAACAGAGAGTTGAAACTTTCAAAAAAACTTCTCAAGGGAGTCTAAATGTTGATTTTGATCCCTGTGGATGGTGTCGAGGAGAAAACGGCTAAGATTACTAAACTCATGAGTGTAGAGAAGTGGGCTTTGATCCATTTTGATGAAGGAGAGGTGAAATCAGTCTCTTTTTTTGCTGATCGTACTCAAATGGGTGTGGATTGGGTTGATTTTGTAATCTTGGAAAATAAATTTGAAAATTATTTGGATTTCATGGGAGAGGGTATGATGGTATTGGTGCGTCGTGAAGAGGAGAGTATCGAAGAGATCATGGAGGCCTTCAAATTCAAAGAGTTGGACGAAGCTGGACTGTAGCTTACTTGGAGCAGGGACTTCAGTCCCATCAAACGGGACTGAAGTCCCTGCTCCCAAACGCTTAATCTTTGGCAGTTATTCTTTAGTGTATCTCCAAGAAGAAAGATAAAGGGGAGTCTTTGTGTATGACGAAGAGTTGAGGAGGGAGAAGCAAACGGTGATGACAGGGGACGGATCTCGAACCCTCTACTCTGTCGAGTTTGGTGAAACATACCATTCAGATAAAGATGGTGCCCTTCATGAGTCACTTCAGAAACATGTTCTTTCTGCTTTTCGTCTGAAGCACAGAGAGAAGAGACTCACGATCCTTGATATCTGTTTTGGTCTAGGATACAATACGCTGGCGACACTTTATTATGTCAAAAAAGAGCAGCTCTCCACCCAGATACATATTATTTCGCCAGAGTTTGACCGAGGGCTGGTCGAAAGTCTCTCCTCTTTTGTTTATCCTGAAGAGTTTGCTACTCTGAAACCAATCATTGATGCGTTGAGTCGAGAGTGTTATTACGAAGATAAACAATTCAAGATAGAGATACTGATAGGAGATGCGCGCAAAATCATTCCTCAGATCAAAGAGCGGTTTGATATCGTCTATCAAGATCCCTTCAGCCCAGCACACAATCCTCTACTCTGGACAAAAGAGTATTTCGCACACATTCGTGAAGTGATGAAGGAAGATGCTGTTTTGACGACCTACTCTATCGCAGCAGATGTTCGGATGGGATTGCATGAAAATGGATTTCATCTCTTTATGCTTTCGGGTGAAAAGATACGCAGCTGGATGCTTGCTTCTCCTCAGATGTGGGAAAGTTTGGACTTCATCAATATGGAATTGAAAAAAAAGCGCAATCCTGATGCCAAGAGCTTGAGGGATATTATGTTTAAAGGATATAAATGAGAAAGAGTATTTGGAAGATTGGTGGATTTCTACCCTATGTAGTGGTAGTTTTTCTCAATGCATTTACAGATCTAGGACACAAGATCATTATTCAAAATACCGTCTTCAAAATCTATGACGGTGAGACGCAGATCATCCTGACAGCTATTGTCAATGCCTTGATACTTCTGCCGTTTATTATGCTCTTTTCGCCTTCTGGTTTCATCGCGGATCGTTTTTCCAAGAGCCGTGTGATGCGCATCTCAGCTGGATTGGCTGTCATCATCACTTTGATGATCACACTGAGCTATTATCTAGGGATGTTTGAGTTGGCATTTGTGATGACCTTCCTGCTGGCAGTACAGTCTGCCATCTACTCGCCTGCCAAATATGGATATATCAAAGAGTTGGTGGGCAACAACTATATCACTATGGGAAATGGTGTAGTACAAGCGGTGACAACGGTCTCTATCTTGAGCGGTATTTTTGTCTATTCGATTTTTTTTGAAAACTACTTAGAGGGTGTTAACTACCAGAGTAGTTCAGAAATTCTACAGCATATAGCTCCTATCGGATGGTTGTTGGTTTTTGGATCTGTAATTGAATTTTTCTTAGCATACCGTTTGCCAGATACACACATAGAGAACGAAAAACGATTCTCTTTTTCAAGTTATATTCGTATGGAATATCTCAAAAAAAATCTTATGATGTTACATCAAAAAGAGATCATTTTTACTTCGATACTAGGCTTGTCTCTCTTTTGGGGTATTTCACAGGTTGTGCTCTCTAGCTTTCCAGAGTATGCCAAAAATACCATTGGCATCACCAATACCATCATCGTACAGGGGATGATGGCAGTTGCTGGTATTGGGATCGTGATCGGATCAGTTATTGCAGGAAAAGTTTCACGCAACCATATAGAGATCGGTACAATACCCTTGGGTGCACTAGGTATCACACTCTCTTTGCTACTGCTTCCTTCTGTTACTCATCCTGTTTTTCTCGCACTAAATTTCTTTATGTTTGGTGTGGCATCTGGACTCTTTATCGTTCCGCTCAATGCATTGATACAGTATCATAGTAAAGAGCATGAATTGGGAATAGTTTTAGCAGGTAATAACTTCATACAAAATGTAGTCATGTTCTCCTTTTTGACGATGACCGTTCTTTTTGCTTTGATGGGATTAGAGAGTATAGGACTCTTTTATCTGATGCTTCTTTTTGCCTTGGGAGGCACGCTTTATTTGCTACGAAAAATGCCCCAATCATTGGTACAGTTCCTTATCACCTCCATCGTCTCTGTCCGCTTCAAACTCAAAGTTTTGAATTTTGAGAATTTCCCTCAAGCTGGCGGTGTACTGATGTTGGGCAATCATATCTCTTGGGTAGATTGGGCACTAGTACAGATGGCAGTGCCTCGCCGTGTGCGTTTTGTCATGGACAGATCGATCTATGAACGATGGTATTTGAAACGATTTTTGGATTTTTTTGCTGTGATTCCCGTCTCGCCCCGTGCCATGAAACAGGCGATTATCGATGTGGAGAGACTACTGAGAGAGGGTGAAGTGGTTTGTATATTTCCAGAAGGAACTATTAGTCGCAATGGACAACTAGGTAGCTTCAAGAGAGGATTTGAAAAAATGGTCGGAGATGCGGATGGTGTTATCTTGCCGTTTTATCTCAGGGGGCTCTGGGGTGATCCTCTCTCTCGCTCTTCCGAGCGACTCAAAGAGCTACGGAGACAGCGACATAATGATGTCATGATCGCTTTTGGCAAACCACTCAATATTAGTAGTAGAGCCAGAGAGGTGAAGCAGAAAGTATTTGAACTCTCATATACCTCTTGGGAACAGTACACGACCACTCTGTCGACACTGCCCGAGGCTTGGATCGAAACAGCCAAAGGCAAATCTGCCAAGAGAAGTGTCAATGGCTACTGCTCTGTCGATTGGAGAGATGAGAAGCTCAGTCATCTCAAGATGTTGACAGGTACGATGCTCTTTGCCAGACGAGTATGCAAAATCTATGGTGATAGAGTGGGTATCTTGATGCCAGCGAGTAGTGCTGGAGCGATGATCAATATGGCGGCATTGATGGCAGGCAAAGAGGTGGTAAATCTCAACTATACCGCATCTGAGAAAAGTTTGCGTTCTGCTTTGCAGAAAAGTGATATCCGTACGGTCTATACGGCTTCTCGCTTCCTCAAAAAACTTGAGGTAAAAGGGCTGGATATGACTTCACTGTTCGACGAGGTGGAAGTCATAGATCTGGAAGCAGTGGAGGGATCGATCAGCAAGGTGGAATCGTTGGGGACACTAGTCCAAGCCAGACTCTTGCCAGCTACTATACTCAAAAGAGTCTGCCTTGAAAAACGCAGCAATAATGATGTTGCGGTGATACTTTTTAGTAGTGGCTCAGAAGGGGAACCCAAAGGAGTGATGTTGACACATCGTAATATTATGGCGAATATGGCACAGGTTTTTGATGTACTCAATGTCCGAGAAGAGGATGTGATACTCTCAACACTTCCACTTTTTCATGCCTTTGGTTTGACGGTAAGCACTCTGTTCCCTATGGTCAATGGTATCCCAATGGTCTGCTATCCTGACCCAACCAACCCCAAAGGGATCGGTCGAGTCGTAGCGCGTTATAGGGCAAGTGTGATCTTTGGCACTTCGACTTTCTATCGCCTCTATACTAAGAGTCGAAAAATAGATCCTTTGATGTTTCAGTCGATTCGTTTTGCTATCGCAGGAGCAGAGAAGCTTGATCCTTTTGTCAAGCAAGCTTTTGAAGAGAAGTATAATCGTGAAATTTTGGAAGGGTATGGTGTGACTGAGTCTGCACCAGTTGCTAGTGTGAATCTGCCAGATATTTTAGAGACAAGCAAATTTACCGTACAACGGGGTAACAAACTTGGAACGGTAGGGTTGCCACTGCCAGGTACAGCCTTTCGTATCGTTGATCCTATGACGATGGAGGAGCTAGAACGCAACGAAGACGGACTTATCCTGATCGGTGGGGCACAAGTGATGAAGGGGTATCTGGAGGATCCTGAGCGAACTAAATCGGTGATCGTCGAATTGGATGGGATGCGCTGGTACAAGACGGGAGATAAGGGGCATATTGATGAAGATGGTTTCCTCACTATTGTTGATCGCTACTCCCGTTTCGCCAAACTAGGCGGTGAAATGGTTTCACTAGGCGCGGTTGAAGCGGAGATCAAAGATCTCTTGCAGATTCCTGAGATGGAGCTCATGGCGGTAGCACTGCCTGATGATAAAAAAGGTGAGAGGGTAGTTGTGATGGTTTCTGGGATAGATGATGTCTCTGGTATGAAAGCAACATTGACAAAAGAAGGGATGCAGCCACTCCATTTGCCACATGCGTTTTTGCTAGTTGACGAGATCCCGAAATTGGGAACAGGAAAGAGTGATTTTTCCAGCGGCAAGAAGATGGCGATAGCGTTACTGGACGAATAAAATAAGATAGAAAAAGAGACAAAATAATGCTTAAAGATGATTTGGAAAAAGAGTCTATTAAACTAGATGATATTACGATCAAAAAACTGGAACAATTTGCAATTTTGTTGCATGAATGGAATGCGATACATAACTTGACAGGAGCCAAAACTATTCAGGCAATTTACGAAAATATACTAGATTCGCTTTATCCTCTGAGCTTTATCGAAAAACCAAAGAGTTTGCTAGATGTAGGAACAGGGGCAGGTTTTCCCGGACTTGTACTAGCGATAGCCCTGCCTGAGACGGAGGTAGTATTGGCAGAACCACTCAAGAAGAGAATAGCATTTTTGAAATATGCCGCGATGGATTTGGGACTGGAAAATGTTCAGGTCGAGGGGAAGCGTGTGGAGGTAGTTGTACATGCTCCTTTTGAGTTGATCACTTCACGCGCTGTGACCAATACCAGACTGCTTTTGGAGCTGACACAACAGGTAAGTGATGCAGAGAGTGCCTATCTTTTTTACAAAGGGGAACGAGTCTTTGATGAAATAAAAGATGTGCAACAACAGCTTATTTATGATATAGTACAAAAAAATCGTAGAAATTATCTATATATAAGGCTAACCCAATGGGTTGGCCTTAAAACAAAAGAGTTGTAATGATATTAAAATTGATTGTATTTGCCGTTATCTTTTATGCTGTCTATAGGCTTGTGGGAGGCAAATTTCCCAAACTGAGTGGAAAGATAAAAGATCATCTTCCAAAAAGTGAAGATAAAAAAAAGATCGAAGAGGACACGCTAATAGAGTGTGATAAATGTGGTACTTATGTCACCTATAAGGAGAGTATTATAGTCAAGGGAAAAGCCTACTGCTCTAAAGAGTGTGCAGGATTTTAATTAGATGAAAATTATTGGACATCCTTGGGTAGAGAGTGAGTCTTTTGCGCAAGTGGATGCTGTTGAGAAAATCATCTCAACGCCTACGGGTAGTGTTTTGCTGATCTCGGATATCAGCAGATCGATCAACCTACTACACTATTGCGAGAGTCAAGGCTTGCCTTTTGCCCTCAGGGCAATGGATATCAAAACCGCACTTTTTGCCCATGCCTTGCATGCTCGTTATGTGATTGTCAAAAAAGAGATGGCAGGAGTGATACAGGGGCTAGCGCAAAATTATCTTTTTGACACACAGGTCATTGTTGAGATAGAGCACGAGGATGAGATCGAAGAGTATGCTAGGATGGGTATAGATGGAGTGATCTTCCCCTCTGCCATAAAATAATGGAGGTTTTTATCTATGCCAAGTGATTTGAAACGATTCAAAATTACCTATAGTCTGATCGGGCTTAATCTACTTTTTTATGCCATCGAAATACTCTATACGAGTAGCATAATTGATATTCCTACTCAAGGATTGGTTGAATTGGGAGCTATTTATGGTCCACAGGTTGTGATCGGTGGAGAGTGGTGGCGGCTACTCACTGCGATGTTCTTACATGGAGGAGTGACACATCTGTTGATGAATATGTTTTCACTCTATATCATCGGTCGTCCTATGGAGCTCTACTTCTCTCCCAAAAATTATCTGAGTATCTATGTTTTGACAGGGTTGATAGGCAGTCTTGTTTCTATCTCCATGCATCCTGCGACTGTTGGTATCGGTGCATCTGGTGCGATCTTTGGTGTGTTCGGAGCACTCTCTGGATACTTCTTCGCCTATCGCCGTGAATTGGGTCAGCATGCGCATCAGTTTATGAAAAATTTTGCCATTATTATAGGGCTCAATCTTCTCCTCGGTTTTTCTATCCCCAATATCGATGTCAGTGCCCACGCAGGAGGATTGATCTCTGGATTGATCGCTGGCTTAATTGTGGCACGACATCCGAAGCGTTTGTGGGTTTTTGCAGTAGGGATACTGCTAGTGGCAATAGGATTCTACTTATATCTGCCTACGCTTTATGTTCAGACAAATACATTGCTATATTAACCCAACTTCATCATCCCCACCCCAATAACGCAGGAGCAAAAGGACAAGTTAGGTGGGTAGAATTGTTTCTGGGAGGTTCCTCAGCTATATCTAAAAGCTTATTGGGAGTTCGTGAACCTGCACAGACTCTGAAGCCATTTTGAGCCAACAGCAGAGCGGTAGCCCCACCCATTCCAGAACTAGCACCAGTAATAAGAACAATTTTTTGATTTTTCATAATTAATGATGATAGCAATATAGTTAGAGTAGATTTTTGATGTAAAACAAGATGCCTTATATATCATCTCTATAGTTTTGTATTGCCCACACCAGTGCTCCCCTCAATTAATATGTACGGCAAGCCACATTGTACCGCTTTTTGTAGCGAGGATATTGTGGTGAGTTTGTGCTGGGATGAAACAAGAATCGCCTTTTTTTAGAGATCTCTTCTCTCCATTCAGGAACAAAATTGCCTCTCCTTCCAAGATGACGACCCACTCATCTTCCTCTTGGCAATAAATTTTGTCATCGATATCTCCAGAACTTATAATCCGTACAATTTTGATATTTTTATGCGATAACAGTGTGTCAAAAGTTTCATCTGTTTCTGGAATAGTGTAGTCAAATAGATTGGATTTGGAGATCAATAGAGTGCCTGTACCTTATCGACATCGTCCCAGCTCATAGACTTTTTGGCAGATCTGTGCTGGAGGATGTGGTCGATATAGCGGGCGAAGAGGTCTGTTTCGATATTGACCTTGGTGCCCACACCATAAGTACCGATAAGTGTCTCTCTGAGCGTATGAGGGATGATTGTCAAGCGGAAACTATCGTCGTAAACATCATTGACAGTGAGACTGACACCATCGATTGTAATGGAGCCTTTGGGGATGATGTAAGCGATAAATTTCGGATCAACTTTGATGATAAAATCTGTCGCATTGGTGCGGGCTGTTACAGTGCCCACAATACCAATACAGTCAACATGTCCCTGTACGATATGCCCCTCAAACCTATCACTGAGTTGCATAGCCGGCTCTATATGTACCCGACCTCCGATCTTGCTCTCGTCGATGATCGAACGGGTTTCATCTGCTAGTTCCAAATCAAACCCATCACTGTTGACATGGATGACAGTCAGGCAGACACCATTGATAGCGATGCTATCTCCCACATTGGCTTTGTAAAGCGATCGAATGGTTAAAATATTATTTTGATAGCGTTTGACAGTAGCGATTTCTCTAATAAGTCCGGTAAACATAGGCACCCTTTGGCTATAATTACAGAAATTATAACAAAAAATCAGGAATAAAGAATGAAGTATGATGTAATCGTCATCGGTGGGGGGCATTCTGGGATCGAAGCCTCATTGGCAAGTGCTAGGATGGGTGTCAAGACATTACTTGTGACGATGCTGGTCGAACAGATAGGAGCATCGAGTTGTAACCCTGCAATTGGTGGATTGGCAAAGGGGCACTTGGTCAAAGAGGTTGATGCACTCGGAGGTGAGATGGGCTTGGCGACAGATGCGACAGGATTGCAGTTTCGGACGCTCAATGCCTCCAAAGGACCAGCAGTTCGGGGTTCTCGTGCTCAGATCGATATGGATCGCTATCGTATCTACATGCGCGATATTGTGATGCATACGGATAATTTGGAGATCAAGCAGGAGATTGTGACAGGATTGATCATCGAGGACTTTCAAGTCAAAGGTATTGAGACGCAATTAGGAGATCAATACTTTGCTCCCAAAGTGATCATCGCAGCAGGGACTTTTCTCGATGGGACAATCCATATCGGTGAAAAGCAGCAAAAAGCAGGTAGGCAGGGCGAATTTGCCTCGATTGAGCTTGCCCAGTATTTGCGAGATTTGGGGTTGACGATAGGTAGACTCAAGACAGGAACCTGTGCCCGTATCGATGGAAAAAGTATTGATTTTGAAGTGATGGAAGTGCAGGATGGTGACAAGCCTCCGATTCCGTTCTCTTTTCGTACAGATCGTACATCATTCCAACCCAAGCAACTCCCCTGCTATGTGACTTATACTAATGAGGTGACACATACTATTATTGAAAATAATTTTGACCGAGCACCGCTTTTTTCTGGTCAGATTGCAGGTGTGGGACCACGCTACTGTCCGAGTATTGAAGATAAGATCAGTCGCTTCAGGGATCGACCTCGGCATCAGATTTTTGTCGAACCGCAAACGATGGAGGCGACAGAGTATTATATCAATGGGATGAGCACTTCGCTCCCGACGGATGTACAGTTGGATATGATCCGTTCTGTGGAGGGAATGGAAAATGCCACAATTGTCCGTTATGGCTATGCGATCGAGTATGATTTTGTTCAACCAACAGACCTCAAGCATACCTTGGAGACCAAAAAAATAGAGGGACTCTATTGTGCAGGGCAGATCAATGGAACGACAGGTTATGAGGAGGCAGCGGCTCAGGGCTTGATGGCTGGTATCAATGCGGCACTCTCTATTCAGGGCAAAGAACCTTTTGTCTTGGGTAGGGATGAGGCGTATATCGGTGTTTTGATTGATGATTTGGTGAGTAAGGGGACGAAAGAACCTTATAGAATGTTTACGAGTCGTGCAGAGTACAGGCTCTTGCTCAGAGAAGACAATGCCGACTTGAGGCTTTTTCATTATGGCAAAAGACTTGGACTTCTTGATGAAGAGTACTGGCAACAGGTTGAGAGTAAGAAAAATGCAGTTGCACAAGCACTGCTCTTTCTAAAAGAGAATTATGCGACACCCACCAAAGATTTCCTCGCACGACTTGAAGCAATTGGACAGATGAAGATCAATGACAAAACCTACTGGATGGATATCATTGGTCGTGGTG
>QMKU01000002.1 GCA_003646525.1 Campylobacterota bacterium | reverse complement strand
TGAGTTTCATTATCACTGCCTCTTTGACATATGGTGCCGTATTACTCAGAGTGAACTTGGATGTGAAATCTTCAGCATGAACAACAGTGAGACTCCAAAGCATAAAGAGAGATTTGATCATTGTTGAAATGATAAAAAAGTTACCATGGTGCTTTTTCATGAATATATCCTTTGTTGATGAGATCATAGACTCTAGAGCTAAGAGGCTGTTCTTGTTTCGTCTCCTCTTTGCTGGAGTAGAGGAGCTTCTTTTTGCTTTCACTTTTTGTTTTGTTGCTGCCTCCACCTCCGCCACTACTTCCTGAGCTCTGTTGATCCTGAGCACTCTCCTCCTCATTCTCCATCTGATCTGGACTTTTACTGCCTTGATCTTCCTGTGATTGTGGGCGTGCAAAGTTGAGGCTGTTGGCGGCTTCACTCTTCTTGAGGGCAACTAGCTTGAGATTGTATCGGCTTGCTTCATCTCCACCCAATTGTAACGCTTTGCTGTAATATTTGATCGCTTTGTCGTATGCTTTGGTTTGAGCATAGCAGTTGCCTAGATTATAGTAGACCATCTGTTTGATCCGAGGAGATCTACTACGGATCGACCGATAGGCAAGAGTAGCTTTCTCATAGCGTCCCTGCTTGTAATAAGTATTGGCTTTTGCGATCTGACTCTGTAGCGATGGAGTTTGTATCTTGTTGAGTGATCGCTCTGATGCATTGTAATCCCCAGATTGATACGCTGCGTATGCCTGATGCAAGGTGTAGAGATCTAAGATCGATGCATGTGTCTGACTGCCCCAGAGTGCAGTGAGCAGGAGGAGATAGCGACTTGCCCGTGTGTGCAGGATTAGGAAAAGTAGGAGAGCAAGTGTGAGAGGAATCTGATAGAGTTCTGTATGTCTCTGTTGTAGTTTGCTGATGCTATGCTGTGCTATTGTCATCGCATCTATCTCGGTCTGGAGTGTTTGAGCTGCTACCTCGGAAGTGGAAGGTGCGATGATATAGTGACCGCCACTCTGCTTTGCCAGTATTTCGAGCTGAGGGTTGATACGCGAAATGACAAGATCACCTGTGCTGTTTTTGAGCATACTGCCATCCTCTTTTTGGATCATAGCTCCTGAGCGGGTACCAAGTGCCAAAACTATAATGTTTATATTATTTTCTAAAAGGATCTTTTGTAGTATGGGGAGATCTTCTTTGTCTCCACCGTCTGTCAAGAGTAGAAGGGTTTTATCCTGCATAGGGAGGGTTGCTATTTTTTCAAAGAGTTTCTGGAGTGAAGTCCCACGCGTGAGTATATTGTCTCTGTTGAGGCTCTTCATCGCCAGAGATATCAAGGCATGATCGGTTGTCGGTGGAGATAGTAGGAGAGGATTGCTACTGAAGGCAATGAGCATGATATTGTCTGTATGGTTATTGACCAAGAGTTGATCGATCGTCTTTTTGGCGTAAGTATAACGATCAGGATAAATATCCTCTGCACGCATCGAATAAGAGACATCCAAAGCAATGATGATATCTCGTGCTTTGATCTCTCCTTTGAGTGCTTGCCTCTCAAGTGCAGGGCGTGAGAGTGCCAGTGTGAGAAGTATCAAGATGATGAGGTGGACGCTATCTATCAGTTTGTTAGTGCGAGTATACCAAAGAATAGCCAAAGGCACTAAGAACCACATAAAAAGTGGATAAAGAAGTGTCATTGTTGCCCCCTTCTTTGCCAGATAACCCAAGTAAGAAGCAGTAGAAAAGCAAGCCCCATGGGGTAGCCACTGAGTACTCTTCGCTGGAGGAAGTTTTCACTTCGTATGGGACTAGGTTCAAGTCTATCAATCGTTTCATAGACTTTTTTTAGGGCAGTTGCAGATGTCGCGCTATAGTGTTGACCGCCACTCTCTCGGGCTATTGTTTGGAGGAGTGCGATATCATATTCACTCGATTTTCCAATACCGATTGTATAGATTTTGATATTCTTCTCTTTGGCAAGTTTGACAGTATCCCTAGGAGAATTTTTGCCAGCATTGTGGTATCCGTCCGTCAAGAGAATGATCGCCTTATTTTTGGCTTGACCAAATGAAAGTGTCTGGATCGACTGCATGATCGCATCACCGATCGCTGTACTTTCACCAGCTACACCGACATCTGTCATCTCAAGCAGATGAGAAAGTGCATCGAGATCATAGGTTAAGGGTGAGGCGGTATAGGCAAAAGTACCGAAGACGACTGCACCCATATTGTCATCATGTCGATTCTTTATAAAAGCTTTTGCAATATCCAGATTGGTATCATATTTGTTTTTGAAGCTATCTTTGAGGTCATATCCACTCTGTGCCATCGATCCACTGGCATCGATCGCCAAGATGAGGTCGCGTCCTCGCTTGCTATGATTGGAAGTACTATTGTAGAGGTAAGGTTCTGCCAATGCGAAGACCAAAAGAGAGAAGAGTGAGATTTTTAGCCATGGATAGAGAGAAAAGAGTGGATTTTCTCTCTTGATCCACAGAAGCTGTGGAAAATAGTAGGATCTATAGTGCTCTCTACACCATAGAAAACATGGTGCCAAAAGAAGTAACAGTAGTGCTAAAATGAAGCCAAAATCAAAATTCATAGGGTAATTTTACCATATTATTGACGATAAAGGTCAAATTGATTTTTTTCTGAGGCTTGTTTTGGATATAATTCGCTCAATTATACAGCAAGGAGTCCTCTTAAACAGAAAAGGGCTTCTTTGACTTTTTGATAATCTGAGATAAATGATAAGGTTTAGATATGTTTGTGGATAATGTAGAGCTCCTGATATCGTCGGGCAAAGGCGGAGCAGGATGTGTTTCGTTTTGGACAGAAAAATTTGTCATCAAGGGTGGTCCTGATGGCGGTGATGGAGGTCGTGGTGGATCTATCTTTTTCAAGGTAGATAACAATACAGATACACTGAGTGCATTGCGTGGAAGAAATAGTATCAAAGCCGAAAATGGTCGCCCAGGCGAAGGGCGTAAGTGCTCTGGTCGCAAAGGGAAAGATACTATTATCGTTGTACCTCCTGGAACTCAAGTGGTAGACATGGAGACAGATGAAGTTCTTCTTGATCTGCTAGAAGAGGGCGAAAAGCTAAAGTTTCTTGATGGAGGCAAAGGAGGATTGGGCAATCTACACTTCAAGAGCTCGACTAATCAACGACCAACTTATGCACAGCCTGGACTGCCTGGTATCATCAAACAGATACGGCTGGAGATGAAGATGATCGCAGATGTTGGCTTGGTCGGTTTCCCAAATGTGGGGAAATCAACTCTGATCGCTACACTATCCAATGCTCGTCCTCAGGTTGCCAATTATGAATTTACTACCTTGACACCAAAACTAGGAGTAGTGATGGTAGGAGAATATGACTCTTTTATGATGGCGGATATCCCTGGTATTATTGAGGGAGCCAGCGACGGTAGGGGTTTGGGACTGGAGTTTTTGAAGCATATAGAGCGAACCAAGACACTGCTTTTTATGATAGATGCGACTAATTATAGAGAGATGAAATATCAATATGAGATCCTACAGGAAGAGGTGCGACGCTATTCAGAGGAGCTTGCTGGGCGCAATCATGCAATTGTGATTACCAAAATAGATGCCCTGAGCGTGGATGAAGTGAATCTCTTGACAGAAACTTTCTTGGAAGATATTGGACTCAAGGCAAATTCTGAGCTCAAAAAGTATAAAGCAAATGAACGGTATCTTGGCTATGGCTTCAAGCGAGAAGATTGGGATGAGTTTCCTGAAAATGAGCCGAGCTTTGTACTTCCTATCTCATCGGTGGGGCAGTTCAATACAGAAGTCCTTCGGTATGCTTTGGCTGATTTTGCCAAAGCAGAGGGCAAAAAGAGTCTCAAGAGCGATACTCAAGAACTCATCACAATAGAAGCAGAAAAGAGTATAGCTGATGAATCCTAAGCGCATTGTGATCAAGGTCGGTACACATGTATTGACTGAGAAAGGTGCTGTTGCCAAAGATAGAATGCTGGCACTAGTAGCACTTATTGCCAAACTCAAAGCAGTTGGTCAAGAAGTGATCTTGGTAAGCTCTGGGGCTGTTGCAGCAGGTTATTCACAGCTAAACTTGGATAGAAATATGGTGGAAAATAGACAAGCACTTGCGGCTATTGGACAACCCTTTTTGTTAGGGATGTATCAGGAGAAATTTGCTAAATATGGGATACTCTGCTCTCAAGTTTTGTTCAGTGCAGATGTTTTTGATTCGCGTAGGCATACAGCTCATGCCAAAGGTGCTATCGATACACTACTTGGAAATGGCGTAGTACCGATCATTAATGAAAATGATACAGTAAGTATAGAAGAGTTAATTTTTGGAGATAATGATAGGCTCTCTGCACATGTGGCTTATTATTTTGATGCCCAGATACTGGCGATACTTTCGGATATCGATGCTTATTATGATAAAGACCCTAATGTCCATAGTGATGCAAAAGTACGGCGTGTTGTTCATAACATAAATGAGGAAGAACTTTGTGCTGAACATACTCCTAACAATGAGTTTGCCACGGGAGGAATTGTAACTAAATTGCAATCAGCAGAGTTTATGATGTCGCATGGCAAAGAGATGTTCTTGGCGAGTGGATTTGATCTGCGTGATGCTGAAAGTTATTTGCTAGACAGCATTCACGATGGCGGTACACTTTTCAGAAAAGGGTTGGTTGAGAAAATTCCTTAAGAGCTTCCTAACGCCATTGATCCTGATCCATATAAATTAAAAAACAAGGTAGTAAATGAAAAAAAGAACAAAAATTGTAGCAACTATTGGACCTGCTTCGGATTCACTGGAGGCAATCACAGGACTTATGCGTGCAGGTGTTAATGTCTTTCGGCTCAATTTCAGTCATGAAACACACGAGTACCATTCGGAAGTGTTCGCTCGCATTAAAAAAGCTAGTGGAAATACTGGTCTAGTGACTGGAATATTGCAAGATATCAGTGGACCTAAAGTCAGAATCTGTATGCTTGAAGAGGATTTTATTCTCAAGACAGGTGATCATATCGAATTTATGAAAAAAGAGATATTGGGACACAAGGTCAGTGAGGGGCGTTATGCTCTTTGCATCAATGAGCCAAAGATCCTCGATCAACTCTCACTGGGCGAATATATCTATATGTATGATGGTATTATCCGTGCGGTTGTCAGTGAGGTAAATCAAGAGAGTGTTGTGGTGAGAGTAGAGAATGATGGTATGCTCTCTTCTCGCAAAGGTGTCAATTTCCCAAATACTAGTCTTGGAATCGATGTGTTGACAACAAAAGACAAAAAAGATATGCTTTGGGGCATAGAGAATGGTGTTGATTTTATGGCTATCTCTTTTGTGCAGTCTGCAAAAGATATGTTAGAAGCGAGAGCGATTATCGACAAGCATCATGCAAAAGTAGAGTTGCTTGCCAAGATAGAGAAATTTGATGCGGTAGAAAATATCGATGAAATTCTTGATGTTAGTGATGGTATTATGGTGGCTAGAGGCGATTTGGGTATTGAAGTTCCTTTCCATGAAGTTCCTGCGATTCAAAAAATGCTGATCAGAAAAGCCAATAGTCAATCCAAGCCTGTCATCACTGCGACACAAATGATGCTCTCAATGACAACCAAGGAGACTGCCACAAGAGCAGAAATCAGTGATGTTGCCAATGCTGTTTTTGATGGAACGGATGCGGTGATGCTCTCTGAAGAGAGTGCGATTGGAAAGCATCCAATATTGACGGTCAAGACAATGGTCAAAACGATCCAAGGTGCTGAGAAACATTACCCTTATCATAAGTTTTCAAATTTTGAAATGATTGATAAGGTTGATAAAATCGATGAATCGGCAGCGCGACTTGCTGAAAGCTTGCACACGGCAGGTTTGATCGCTGTAACAGGATCAGGGCAGTCGGCCAAAAAACTTGCCCGTTATCGCCCCGATATACCTATCTATGCAGTAACACATGATGACTCTACTGCTCGTTTGTTGACATTGGTCTGGGGTGTTGTTCCAGCTTTTTCAGTCGAGGAGAGAGCACTTAGAGATATGATGAGTGAAGTGATGCAACAAGGAGTTGAAAAAGGAATATTGGACAAAGAAAAAATCTATATACTGACTGCTGGAGATCCTGTCGGTATCTCTGGATCGACGAATTTGATACGAGTGATTAGTAAATATGAGATAGAGTATTTTCTGGAGCGAAACAAAGAATTAAACCATGATCACTCCATTGACTAGTAAATAGAAAAAGAGATAATGTGAAAAAAAAGATCGTCTATATGGGGACACCACATTATGCCCAGATGATACTGCAAACACTGTTGGATGCAGAGGATATGGAAGTCGCTCTGGTTCTGACTCAGCCAGATAGACCAGTAGGGCGCAAAAAAGTTTTGACAGCACCAGCTGTGAAGATCTTGGCAGAAAAGTATGGGATTGAAGTCTTGCAACCAGATCGCTTGAGTCAAGAGGGAATCAGTAGGAAAATTTCAGAGGCAAGACCTGATTTTATTGTTGTTGCTGCATTTGGACAGCTCTTGCCTCGATCGATTTTGGATATAGCCCCTTGTATTAATCTCCATGCCTCTCTTTTGCCACAATATAGAGGAGCAAGTCCTATACAGCAATCTCTTCTGAATGGAGATCTTTATAGTGGTGTGACTTCTATGCGTATGGAGGAGGGACTCGATAGTGGACCAATATTGGGTTATACCTATTTTAAAATCCCTCAAGAGCTACGACTTCAAGGCTTGACGAGACAGCTCAGTAATGATGCCTGTATATTGGTATTGGACACGATTCGATACTTTGAGCATATTCATCCATTGCCACAGACTAGGGCAACAGCGACACACTGCAAGAAGATACGAAAAGATGATGGAGAGATTATTTTTGATGATGCATTGTTGCTCTACAATAAGTATCGTGCATTTGAAGGATGGCCAGGAATTTTTACATCCGAAGGATTAAAACTCATTGAAATCAAATTGATTGATACTAGAACAGAACATCAACAAGCTCAAATTCTATCGATCGAAAATGAGAGTATTACCATAGGATGCAGGATAGGTTCAGTCCAAATTATGAGACTGCAACCCGCATCCAAAAAAGCTATGAATGCCAAATCTTATCTACTAGGAAAGGGGCTTAAAATTGGAGATATACTCATTTGAGATGCTCCCCTCAACACAAAAATATTTACTAGAAAAGATTCGACATACTGAGCTTTCTGCCCCTGTCGCTGTGATAGCAACAGAGCAATATCAGGGTATTGGAAGTAGAGAAAATAGTTGGAGTGGAGGAGAAGGAAATTTTTTTGCCTCTTTTGCTGTGGACTTGTCGGACTTGCCAAAAGATTTACCTCTGAGCTCAGCATCTATCTACTTTGCCTTTATCATGAGACAAACACTTAGGGAAAAGGGAGAAGAGGTTTGGCTGAAGTGGCCCAATGATTTTTATTTAGGAGTGGAAAAGGTGGGTGGTGTCATCACACAAAAAATCAATCAAACGCTTATATGCGGAATTGGTGTAAATCTCAAAAATTCTTCAAATGGCTTCAAATCACTCTATGGCGATATCTTAGCGGAACCACTTCTCGAAAAATACTTGAAAAAGGTTGAAGAATTTCCAGAATGGAAGCAGATTTTTAGTGAGTATCAGATAGAATTTGAACAAAGCAGAAGGTTTTCAGTTCATATTGATAACTATGAAAAAAGTCTCCAAAACGCACTTCTATGCGAGGATGGCTCATTACTGATAGAAGGAAAGAGAGTATTTAGTTTACGATGAGTGAAGTGATCAGTATAGCCAACCAAAAAGGTGGCGTAGGGAAGACGACAACAGCTGTAAATCTAGCAGCATCTTTAGCAGATAGTGGCAAAAAGGTATTGCTCATAGATGCCGATCCACAATCCAATGCGACGACCAGTTTTGGATATAGTCGAAGTGATTATGAGTTTAATATTTATCATGTATTGTCTGGTGTCAAAAAACTTCGTGAAGTGATTTTGAAAACAGAGATCAAAGGCTTGGTACTTGCTCCATCTAATATAGGATTGGTTGGGATAGAAAAAGCATTCTATGACCCTAAGAAGAAAAACCGTGAGCTTATTCTTAAGACTAAGATAGAGGAGCTAAGCGAGAAGTATGATTATATCATCATTGATTCACCCCCAGCACTTGGTCCTATTACGATCAATGCCTTAAGTGCATCAGATTCAGTTATCATACCGATACAGTGTGAATTTTTTGCCTTGGAGGGATTGGCGCAGTTACTCAACACAGTGAGTTTACTCAAGAAGACGATCAACCCAAAGTTAAAAATAAAAGGCTTTTTGCCGACGATGTATTCCAGACAAAACAATCTATCCAAGCAAGTCTTGGCAGACCTTACCCACCATTTTAAAGATAAGCTTTTTCATCTCCAAAAAAGTGAAGAGTGCATCGTGGTACCACGGAATGTCAAGGTAGCAGAGAGCCCCAGCTTTGGCAAACCTGTCACGCGCTATGCCAGTAGTTCAAAAGGCAGTATAGCCTACAAAGAGCTCGCTAGAGTTATTATCAAAGGTTAAGAGATGGCATTGGGCAAAGGTTTGGGTGCAATACTCAATGAAGTTAGTCAGGCTTATGAGTCTGAGATAGTAGACAGTGAACAGATAAGTCTTGAAAAGCAAAATACTATAGTAGAAGAGTTAGAGGTGGATAGGATCACCGCCAATCCTTATCAGCCACGAAAACATTTTGACGAGCAGGCGCTTGTGGAGTTGAGTGAATCTATCAAAACCCATGGATTGCTACAACCAATTGTCGTACTAGAAAAAGAAGATGGTTATCTGCTAGTCGCAGGAGAGCGCCGTCTGCGTGCACACAAGCTTGCCAATATGAGTGAGATCAAAGCGATCATAGCAGATGTAAATATCGACAGTAGCAAACTGAGAGAATTGGCACTGATAGAGAATATCCAGAGAGAGAACCTCAATGCTATTGAACTAGCTAACTCTTATGCTGAATTACTAGAGGTACACAAAATAACGCATGAGGAGCTCTCTACTGTTGTGCATAAGAGTCGATCGCAAATTACCAATACAATGCGACTACTTGCATTGAGTGCCTATGTGCAAGATAAACTATCAAAAGGGAGTATATCTCAAGGTCATGCCAAGATGCTTGTTGGTATGGACCCAGAACAGCAGAAGATTATTGCAGATACAACTATCGGACAAAAATTGAGTGTACGAGAAGTGGAAAAACTTGTCAAACAAGGCAAGCAGAATAAGAAGCAGGCAAAAAAAGTGCAAGTCCAAACGAGCTGGATTCACACTTACAAAGATGATCTAGAAGAGTTTCTTCCCTTTCGATATAAAATTAGATCTAACAAATTAGAGATAATCTTTCAAGATGAAACACAAGTGCAAGAATTTATGGAAATTATAAAAAAACCTTAACTATTTAATCCGACTTTTAAATCTAAAATGATAAAATAGGTACAAATTATAAGAGGAGTTTGAATGCTTGATATAAGTGTACCGTTAATGTTGTTTGATTTTGTATTGTTTTTAACATTGCTTGTGCTTTTGAATCGAATGCTCTACAAGCCATTGTTGAAGCATATGGACGATAGAGATGATGATATCGCCCAAAATTTAAATAAAGCAAAAAGTATGTCTGGGGCTAGTGAGGCGTTGCACGCTGAAGCGAAAGGGATTCTTGATGAAGCTCGATCTAGTGCTTCTGACATTAGACAAAAAGCTATCAATGATGCGAAAGTATTGGCTGAAAGTAAAGCTGAAAATAAACGAGCTGAGTTGGATAAAAAGCATATTTCTTTTATGGAAGGTTTAGAGAGTGAAAAGGAGACGCTGAGAAACAGTTTGCTTTCTCAGATGCCTCTTTTCAAAGAGAGTCTCAAAGCCAAGTTTAGTAAGTTATAGGGAGAGTGATGATGAAAATGAAACATTTCGTAATTGCAACGGCAGTGTTGCTTCCAGCAATTTTACTTGCGAGCGGTGACGGTGAAGTAGCTACACGCTACTTTGAGTTGACTGGCAGGCATACAGACTTTATTCCAAGAATCTTCAACTTCTTGATCTTTATTGGAGTTCTCTATTATCTTTTGGCAAATCCGATTAAAAGTTTCTTTACTGGAAGACAAAAAGGTATTCAAGATCAACTCGACGAGATAGAAAGAAAAGTTCATGCCTCCAGAGATGAGAAGAGAGAAGCTGAAGCAAATATTGAGGAGAGCAGAAAGAGATCTGCAGAGATTATCAAGACGGCTCATAAAGAAGCTGAATTACTTGTATCTAAAATTGTAAATGATTCAGATAAAGAGTTAAAAATACTTGAAAAGCAAGCTGAAGAGAAATCAACGCTTGAAGAGCGACGCGTTATCAGAGAAGCAATCCATGATATACTGAGTGGCAATATCGGCAATAATGATATACAGCTTAATCAGAAAAAAGTGGTTGATATACTCGACAAGAAGGTGGCGTAATATGGAAGAGTTAATTGCAAAAAGATATGTTGATGCTCTCTTAAGTGTTGCCAATAGAGAAGAGATAGAAAATTATGTAAAAGCAATCAATGGTATTGCCAAATCATATAGTGATCCAAAAGTTCGGGCTATGGTTATAGCACCTATCATCTCTTCAGATACCAAAGTTGATACGATTCTAGCTGTATTGGGAAAAGAAATTGATAGTAAACTGACTAACTTTATCAAACTTATAGGTGAGCATAAAAGGTTGGAATTGATGCCAGCAATTGCTCAAGTACTCAATGCTCAATTGCAAAAAGAGAGTAATGAGTATGATGGTGTTGTCAGAAGCAATGAAGCACTAGATGCTGATACGATTGCAAAACTGGAAGGAACGCTAAATCGTTATACTGGTTCAGCGATCAAACTAAGTCAAGAGAAGAGTGAGCTTGATGGTTTGAGAGTCGATGTTGATGATTTGGGTATTGAGGTTAACTTCTCTAAAGAGAGAGTTAAAGAACAATTGATTGATTTCATTATGAAATCACATTAAATAGTGTAATCTAAAGAAAGGAGAAGAAGTGGCAGTTAAATTGAATGCAGATGAAATCAGCTCGATTATCAAAGAGAGAATTGAAAATTTTGATATTGAAGTAGATATCAGTGAAGTAGGAAAAGTAGTAGGTGTAGCAGATGGCATCACCACTGTTTATGGTCTAAATAATGTAATGGCTGGTGAAGTTGTTGAGTTCGAGAATGGCATCAAAGGTTTAGTTCAAAATCTTGAAGAGTCAAGTGTAGGAGTAGCGATACTCGGTACAATGGAGGGAATCAGAGAGGGGATGAGCGTTAAGCGTCTTGGTGAACTTCTCAAAACTCCAGTAGGCGATAGTATGCTCGGAAGAGTTGTCAATCCGCTTGGTGAACCTATCGATGGCAAAGGTCTAATCGAAGCAACAGAAGAGCGTTTCATCGAAGAGAAGGCACCTGGTATAATGGCGCGTAAATCAGTTCATGAGCCGTTGCAGACAGGAATCAAGGCGATTGACGCATTGGTGCCAGTTGGTAGAGGACAGAGAGAACTGATTATTGGTGATAGACAGACAGGTAAGACAACTTTGGCGATTGATACGATTATCAATCAAAAAGGTCAGGATGTTGTCTGTATTTATGTTGCTATTGGACAGAAGCAATCTACAGTTGCTTCTGTTGTGAAGAAACTCGAAGAGCATGGCGCAATGGAATATACAATTGTTGTCAATGCCTCCGCAGCAGACTCTGCTTCTTTGCAGTATTTGGCTCCATATTCAGGCATAACAATGGCGGAATACTTCAGAGACAATGGTAGACATGCAGTTATATTCTATGATGATCTATCTAAGCATGCGGTAGCTTACAGAGAGATGTCATTGATTCTCAGAAGACCTCCAGGTCGTGAAGCATATCCTGGTGATGTTTTTTATCTTCATTCAAGATTGCTTGAGAGAGCAGCGAAGCTAAATGATGAGTTGGGTGCAGGTTCTATTACAGCATTTCCAATTATTGAGACTCAGGCAGGTGATGTTTCGGCTTATATTCCTACGAATGTTATTTCGATTACAGATGGTCAAATCTTCCTTGAAACAGATCTCTTCAACTCGGGTATTAGACCAGCAATCAATGTGGGACTCTCTGTCTCTCGTGTTGGTGGTGCCGCTCAGATCAAAGCAATGAAGCAGGTAGCAGGTACACTCAGACTTGACTTGGCATCCTTTAGAGAGCTTCAAGCATTTTCGCAGTTCGCATCGGACTTGGATGAGCATAGTAGAAATCAACTCTCAAAAGGTCAAAGAATGGTTGAGGTTTTGAAGCAACCTCCTTATCAGCCTATTCCTATAGAGAGACAAGTTATCATTATATTTGCAGGTGCAAAAGGTTATCTTGATGATATAGCAGTTGGTAGCGTGACGAAGTTTGAAGCTGAGTTGTATCCATTTATGGAAGCAAAATACTCCAATATTTTTGATGCAATTAGAGAGAGCAAAAAAATCGACAGTGATACAGAAGTTGATCTAGGAAAAGCTCTTGATGATTTTAAAACCTCGTTTGCAGGTTAAAAAGGCTGTTTAATGGCTAATTTAAAAGATATACAGCGCAAGATCAAAAGTGTCAAGAACACTCAGAAGACAACACATGCGATGAAACTTGTATCCTCAGCGAAGCTCAAGCGAACAGAAGAGCTTGCTAGTCAATCAAGAATCTATGCTACTAAGTTGACTGAAGTGATGGATGAAATCGCAAAGAAAATGCAAGATCTAGGCGAAGATGCTCATGATAATGTTTTTTTCAAGGAGAATGAAAATCCTAAAAAAGTAGATATTATCTTCATCTCGGCAGACAAAGGTCTTTGTGGTGGGTTTAATTCACAAACACTCAAACATGTGAATAAATTGATGGATGGCTTTAAAGCTGATGACATCAAGGTACGACTGAGTGGTGTAGGTCGTAAGGGTGTTGACTATTATAAATTTAATAATGTTGAAATGATGAGAGAAGTCATAGGATTAAGTTCTGCTCCTGATTATGATAAGGCTGCAGAGTTTATCTCTGAAATTGTTGATGCATATGCCAATGGTGAAACAGATAGAATCATCATGGTACATAATGGATATGTCAATATGATTTCTCAGGAAGTTAGAGAAGACCAAGTACTTCCTATTGATGCTTCAGAGGTCAAAGAAGGTGTAGAGTCGCATTCAGAGTTGGAAATTGAGCCTAATGATGACAGTACACTACTCGTAGCATTGACAAAAAAATATATTGAATTTAGTATGTATTATGCATTGATTGATTCACTCGCGGCAGAACATGCGGCGCGTATGCAAGCTATGGATGCGGCAACAACCAATGCAAAAGAGATGGTGAAAACACTCTCTATTAAATACAACAAAGTTAGACAAGAAGCAATTACTACTGAACTCATAGAGATTATCAGTGGTGTTGAATCCATGAAATAAGAAGAGGAGAAGTAATGACAGGTAAAGTAGTACAAGTCTTGGGTCCAGTTATCGATGTGGATTTTTCAGACTATCTTCCGGAGATCAATGAAGCGTCGGAGACAATATTCACAGTTGACGGTAAAGAGCATAGATTGATATTGGAAGTTGGAGCTCAGCTCGGCGACAACAGAGTAAGAACGATTGCAATGGATATGAGTGAAGGTGTAGTAAGAGGTCAAAAAGTTACTGCAACTGGCTCTTCCATTAAAGTTCCAGTAGGTTCGGAAGTACTTGGAAGAATCTTCAATGTTATTGGCGAAACGATTGATGGAGATGGTCCATGCGATGCCAAAGAGTATTGGTCTATTCACCGAGATCCACCTCCATTTGATGTTCAAAGTACAAAAACAGAAGTATTTGAAACAGGTATAAAAGTTGTAGATCTTCTTGCTCCTTATTCAAAGGGTGGTAAGGTTGGACTCTTTGGTGGTGCGGGTGTTGGTAAAACTGTTATCATTATGGAGCTTATCAACAATGTTGCGATGAAGCACAGTGGTTATTCAGTTTTCGCAGGTGTTGGTGAAAGAACACGAGAAGGAAATGACCTCTATTTCGAAATGAAAGAGTCAAATGTATTGGATAAAGTTGCACTCTGTTATGGTCAAATGAGTGAACCTCCAGGAGCAAGAAACCGTATTGCATTGACAGGTTTGACAATGGCAGAGTATTTTAGAGATGAAATGGGTCTAGATGTTTTGATGTTTATCGATAATATCTTCAGATTTGCACAGTCTGGCTCAGAGATGTCTGCACTGTTGGGTCGTATTCCTTCTGCGGTTGGTTATCAGCCGACATTGGCAAGTGAAATGGGTAAACTCCAAGAGAGAATTACTTCAACAACAAAAGGTTCAATCACTTCAGTACAGGCAGTTTATGTACCAGCAGATGACTTGACTGACCCAGCACCAGCATCTGTATTTGCACACCTTGATGCGACAACAGTTTTGAACAGATCAATTGCTGAAAAGGGTATCTATCCAGCGGTTGATCCACTGGATTCTACTTCAAGAATGCTTGATCCGCAAATTATCGGAGAAGAGCATTACGAAGTGGCACGAGGCATTCAGCAGATTCTTCAGAAGTATAAAGATCTTTTGGATATTATTGCTATTTTGGGTATGGATGAACTCTCAGAAGATGATAAACTTATTGTTGAGAGAGCAAGAAAAGTTGAGAAATTCCTTTCTCAGCCATTCCATGTTGCAGAAGTCTTTACTGGAAGTCCAGGAGTTTATGTAGAAATCGCTGATACTATTGCTGGATTTAAGGGACTTATCGAGGGTAAATACGATGATATGCCTGAAGCAGCATTTTATATGGTCGGGAATATGGCTGAAGCAGTTGCCAAAAATGAAAAAATGAAAGCTAAAGCATCCTAAATATAAAGGACTTGAATGAAATTAATGAAGCTTGAAATTGTTACCCCATTGGGTACAATATATGATGGTGAAGTAAAGCAAATCACGCTTCCCGGATCAGAGGGTGAATTTGGTGTTTTGCCAGAGCATGCAACTCTGGTTTCACTCTTGAAGACGGGTGTGATTACGGTCGAAATAGCTGATTCACCAAAGATAGATGTAGCCATTAACTCTGGTTATGTCAAAGTCAGTGAATCCAAAGTAACTTGTATTGTTGATGGTGCCATTGCTCTTGCAGCAGGAGACTCAGATATTACTGAGAAGATCAAAAAAGCAACAGATCTCCTCAAAAGTACTGGAACTCCTCACGCTGCTATTGCTGCGTCTATCAGCAAAGTAGAACATATCGGTAAGTCTTTCTAAATTGGGATTTTTAAGTTTTTTTCCCGATTATTTAGTACAGAGCAGTGCAATAACTCTTTTTGTTTTGCTTCTGCTCTCTGCCTATTTTATTGCATCATTTTGGGTATTTTTTTATCGTTATCCTCTTCTCAAGAGAAGAATTACTATAGAAACAGATTCACTCAAACTACTCTATCTTGGCAAAAGTGATACAGTCTCAAGAAAATCTCTTATTTTTACTTATCTTAACCGTGTTAGTTTGCCTAGTAAGGCAATTTTAAGTGCCGCATCAAGTGATGCAATTCGTAGTTCTACCAAAGGGTTGACTCTCTTATCTATCGCTGCTTCTACATCACCATTCATAGGTTTATTTGGAACAGTTGTTGGTATCTTGGAAACATTTAGCAAGTTGGGAAGTCAAAAAAGTGCTTCGTTGAGTGTGGTTGCACCAGCTATCTCTGAAGCTTTGATAGCAACAGCGGCTGGTATTAGTGTGGCTATTTTTGCTTATACATTCCATCTCATTCTTAAAAGACGCGCCTATGAGTTGGGTTCTCTGCTAGGTTCACAATCAGATGTAGTACTCTCCTTGGTAGATGAGCAAGAGTAGATGGGCAAGGTAGCAAACAGTGTTTGGCTGGGATGATGATCCAGACTTGAACATTACTCCACTTGTGGATGTGATGTTGGTTTTGATGGCGATCTTAATGATCACGGCACCTACGATTAATTTTGAGGAGCAGATCGTACTACCGAAAGGTTCTCAAAGCAAGAAGGTGGACAATGTTCAAACGATGACTATTCGTATGGACAAAGATAGAATCATCTATTTGAATAAAGAGACTTATACTTTGGATAATTTTGCAGATAACTTTCTTTTGAAATCACCTGATTTTAATTTAGACAGTAATGTATTTATTCGCGCTGACGAGAAGCTGGCGTATAGAGATGTGATGTATTTGCTGAAAAGTGTCAAACATGTTGGCTTCAGCAAGGTCTCTTTGATTACTGAATAATGATGAATTCTTCCAAAGTATGGAGTGCCATACTGGCCTTTTCTGTCTATTTTCTTTTGATTGGACTGCTGATAAACTATTTTAATCATCATACAGAAACAAAGGCTGTGCATTATGCTCAAAAAAGCAGTAAAGCGATAAAAGTCTCACTAGCTCCTCCTCTCAACAAAACTAATAGATCAAAAATGAGATCAAAACCCAAAAAAAGATCTCCAAAAAAAATAAAATCTAAAAAGATTTTGAAGTCGAAAAAGTCTGCCAATAAGAAGAAAATCAAGTCCGCCTCTCCTACAAAGAGAATTAAACTGAATACTCTTTTTGATAAGATTTCAGACAAAAAGCCTGTTGATAAAGAAGTAAAAAAGTCAACTGAAAACAGTCTTGAAAAGAGTGATGGTAGAGATGAGGGTATTAAAAATGCATATTTCAATAAAGTTGAAGGGCTGATGTATAACTGGCCAGCACAGAGTGAATTTGCAGGTTTTTCTGCGAAGGTATGGTTGAGGATAAATAGGAATGGAAGTTTCACTTTTAAGATACTTTCTGCCTCTAATAATGTAGATTTCAACCGTGGACTGATACAATACCTTCAACAGCTTCAGAGTATTGGGTTTGATACGCATCAAAATACTAAGCCATATGAGTTGAATGTTGAATTTATTGCCAAGGAGTGAGAGTGAGATTTATCTTGTTATGTATAATGACCCTTCAGTTGTTCGCCGTCGATGCAACACTGAAGATTGAAAAAGATGTAGAGCATCGAGCCAGAATTTCATTAGTAGATGGTTCTGGAGTTTCAGCAGATTTGGGACAGAAATTTTTTTCAACCCTCTTGTCTGATCTGAAAATTAGTGGAAATTTTTTGCCCGATCCTAAGCACCATCGTGGGAGCTTGCAGAGTAATACAATTTCACCATCGCTTAAATCGAAAGATTTTATACTTAAATATTCTCTTTCTCAGAGTGGAGGACTCAAAGCTACAGTTAGACTCTTTAGTGCTTCGGATGCTACTTTGATTGCAAGTAAGGATTATGGGATTTCATCTGC
>QMKU01000001.1 GCA_003646525.1 Campylobacterota bacterium | reverse complement strand
CCACCAGATCCTTGAGCTCTAATAGCAGTAATCTCTATCTCATTCTCATCTAAAGTCACGGTATTTGATATTTTTAGTATCATGGCTCATCCATCCTTTTTTATGGCTTCTATATTCAATATATCATTATATTACAACTACTGACTTGTATAATTTCTTTACTCAGATATAGGTGCAAGGCTACCCCAAGCCAATATCTCAGTCGAGATCATGTGTTTAACTCATTCTGCACCTAAAGTATCTTTATCTCCGTTTGGAGTTCTATTCCAAACTTTTGGAATATTTTTTCCTGAGCTAGTGTGATCAGATAGTGTGCATCTTCGAAATTGCCATCTCCGAGATTGACGAGGAAATTGGCATGGACTTCGCTCCATGCCATGTTGCCTTTGCGTTTTCCCTTGAGCCCTACAGCTTCTATCAATCGTCCAGCATGGTCTCCCTTTGGATTTTTAAATGCTGAACCTGCACTAGGATCTTTGGGTTGGTTGTTGCGTAGTGAGACAAGCTCATCTAAAAGTCTTTGATCAAAACCTTCTTGTATATGAAATTGTGCGGCGGTAGCAATGCTAGGTAGTTTTGCAAAACGATAGCCAAAGTCAATCTCTTCTTTGGGGATCCATTTACCCTCTACCTCAATACTGCGTAGAATATTAAATATTTCATGAGATTTTACTCCGGCATTCATTGCCAATATTCCACCTAACACTCCAGGAAGTTTGGCAAGAAACTCAAATCCTGAGAGATTGTGCTTGCGAGCATAAGAGATGATTCGACCTGTAGGCATCGATGCCCCTATCGTCAAAATATCTCTCTGGAGATCAATTGTTGAGAAATCTTTGCCTAGCATCATGAGCTCGGGAGGATTTGGGGAGAGAAGCAGATTGTTTGCTCCACCGATGAGGTAGCGATCAGTCGGTATCTTGTCAGCATTTTCCAAGACTAACACCTCTTCTGTCTGACCTATTTTGATACTGGAATATTTTGAAAAATCTATGGTCTTGAAGAACATTTATTCTCTTCTGAGCATCTCATACTCTCTTGGAAGGAGATAATCCTCAGTTTTGATCGGTACTTCCCAGAAACCTTTTTCAAAGCCTATCTCGTAAAGCCTGTCTAGTGCTTTTAGCTGTAGAGGTGAGAGTTCGATGGATTCATCAGAGGCATACATATCGAGGTATTTCGTGAGCATTTTGTCGGAGATGCGAACCAGCTTCTCTGCTTCAAGTTTCGAGCAGAGTTCTTCTTTTCTTGTGTTGGCAATTTTGACACCGTCTATGAGAATATTTTCTATCTCAATGGCTCTATTGAGCGGAAGAGAACGGCGCAGAGCCATACCTCCAAGAGGCAGAGGCAAACCCTCTCCAGCAAGTTCAACCCAGATATCCCATATCTCCTTTTCTACTTCCAGACTCTCATCATAGTCGAGGATAGATTCATGTATGAGTACACCGGCATCGACCTCCCCGTTGACTACAGCTGCTTCAATTTTCAAAAAATCCATATATACTGGTCGTGCTTGAGGGTAATAGAGTCGAAAGAGCATAGCATTGGTGGTATATTTACCCGAGAGTGCTACTCTAAAGTTTCGCTTGAGTCTTTTTTCTTTGCGTCGTATTAGTTTGGGACCATAGCCCTCACCAAAACTGACAGCTGTTCGCAAGAGAGCATAGTCATCTCTGATGAGTGGATACATGCCGAAGCTTATCGCAGTGACATCATAAGTGCCTTTGATTGCCTCGATATTGAGGCTCTCAATATCTAGTCCAATATTACTAAATGTATAATCCTTGGTATCAACCCATCCAAATTTGATGGCAAAATACATAAATATATCATCTGCGTCAGGAGAGTGTGCTAATTCTATTTTCATTATTTATCACTTTAGTGTTAGATTAAGACATTCTATCAAAAAAGTGATGACTAAATACTTGGAGCGTAAAATATGTCATATTGAAATGTTTTAAACCACTTCATCCAGAAAGAACTAAAATGTTGTTACTATGTTTAGAACTAAGGATCAAAGGATGACTATGGCGATGGATGCAAATAAACAAAAAGCACTGGATATGGCGATTAAGCAGATAGATAAAACTTTTGGCAAGGGGACGCTGATGCGTTTGGGAGATAAGGAATTTGAGCCAATCGAGGCGATCAGTATGGGGTCTATTGGTTTAGACATGGCATTGGGGATTGGGGGCATTCCACGGGGAAGAGTTATCGAAATATATGGTCCTGAATCTTCTGGCAAAACCACACTTGCCCTTCAGGCTATTGCTTCGGCACAAGCGGATGAAATGGTCTGTGCTTTTATTGATGCAGAACATGCTCTGGATGTAGTATACGCTAAAAATTTAGGTGTAGATGTAGATAACCTTCTCGTTTCACAGCCCGATTTTGGTGAACAAGCCCTAGATGTACTCGAAACACTCACCCGAAGTGGGGCAGTGGATCTAGTTGTCATCGATTCTGTTGCAGCGTTGACACCCAAAAATGAGATAGAAGGAGACATGGGTGATGTGCATGTGGGGTTGCAGGCACGACTCATGTCACAAGCCCTGCGTAAATTGACAGCTATCTTGCACAAGATGAATACGACGGTTATTTTCATCAATCAAATTCGTATGAAAATTGGAATGATAGGATATGGTTCTCCAGAGACGACGACAGGAGGAAATGCTCTGAAGTTTTACTCCTCTGTGCGGATAGATGTAAGACGAATAGCTACACTCAAGCAGGGAGAATCATCTATAGGAAATCGTGTCAAAGCCAAGATTGTCAAGAACAAAGTTGCACCGCCATTTAGACAGGCCGAATTTGATATTATGTTCGGAGAAGGTATTTCGAAAGAGGGTGAATTGATTGATTATGGTGTCAAGTTGGATATTATTGATAAATCTGGAGCATGGTTTAGCTATGGAGAGAAAAAACTTGGTCAGGGCAAGGAAAATGCTAAAGTAACACTCAAAGAAGATACGGAGCTTTACAAGGAAGTCGAGGCTAAAATAAAAGAGGCATTAGGTATGGGAAATATGTTGATGGTAGGGACTGAAGATTGAGAAGATAGTCCAAAGTCTCTACTTTTCCTGAAAAGAAAATGAGCTGTTGTCGAGAGATGACACCATATATCCCTATTATGCATCTATAGTTTTGGGTTAATTTCGCTAAAATTAAGTATAAATTTTAAGAGGAGTATATGGATGATTTTTATTGATGATGTTGTAGCAGATGAGGTAATGGATAGTAGAGGTAACCCGACCGTAAGAGCAACCGTAAGATTGAGTGACGGAACATCGGCAAGTGCTATCGTTCCAAGTGGTGCAAGCACGGGAAAGAGAGAAGCTCTAGAGCTTCGTGATGGTGGTGATAGATATATGGGCAAAGGTGTATTGAAGGCTTGTGAAAATATCAATACACAAATCGCAGATACACTGATGGGCTTAAGTCCATTTAATCAAGCTGAGGTCGATCTAACCATGAAAGCGTTGGATGGTACAGATAATTATGGCAATCTCGGTGCCAATGCCGTACTAGGTGTCTCAATGGCAGTAGCTAGAGCATCAGCGATAAGCTTGGGTATGCCACTCTATCGTTATCTCGGTGGTGCCAATGCAGTCGTCATGCCTGTACCAATGCTGAATATTATCAATGGTGGAGAACATGCCAACAATTCTGTTGATTTCCAAGAATATATGATCATGCCAGTTGGATTTGAAAAATTTTCTGATGGGCTACAGGCAAGTGCTGAAGTTTATCATCACCTCAAAAAGATTATTGACGATATGGGCGAAAGTACTGCTGTAGGTGATGAAGGTGGATTTGCACCCAACCTCAAAAGTAACGAAGAGCCACTCTCTGTGATCGTGGAAGCGATCACAAAAGCAGGATATAAGCCTGGAGAAGAGATCGCTATTGCACTAGATGTAGCAGCGAGCGAACTTGTCAATGAAGAGGGCAAGTATGTATTAAAATCTGAAAATCGTGAATTGACTAGTTCAGAATTGACAGCTTATTATCTTGAGATGTGTGACAAATATCCAATTGTCTCCATCGAAGATGGTTTGAGTGAGGATGATTGGGATGGGTGGAAAGAGCATACAGAAGTATTGGGAGATAGAATCCAGCTTGTTGGTGATGATCTTTTTGTTACCAATGTGACTATTTTAGCAGAGGGGATCGAAAAAGATATCGCTAACTCCATCTTGATCAAGCCTAACCAGATTGGTTCAGTTTCAGAAACAATGCAAACAGTACGATTGGCACAAAGAAGCGGATACAAGTGCGTGATGAGTCATCGATCAGGTGAGAGCGAAGATACTTTTATCGCAGATTTTGCAGTGGCACTCAATACAGGCGAGATTAAAACTGGATCAACCTCAAGAAGTGATAGAATTGCTAAATATAACAGACTTCTAGAGATAGAAAGAGAGTTAGGTCAATTTGAATATCTCGGTGCTTCACTCTTTTAATTCTAGAAAGTGACAGTAAAATTGACAGCGAAAAAGGCGCAGAGGGGCGGAGGTATTCTCAGCCTCTCTGTTCGAGTGATCGTAGTGACCGCTATCGTGATAATACTTTTTGGTATTTATCTGGGTATATTGGTTTACGGAGAAGATTCTTTGACTGTCTTGCAAGATCTGAAGCAGGAAAAGAGAGATTTGCTTGCAGAGGCAAAGCAATTAAAAAGCGAAAATCAGCGGCTTCAAAAAGAATCTTTTGAATTAAAACAGTTGCAACCAGGGGAAGAATAATGATAATATATAAGATAGGTATTATAACCGCAGTTTTGACATCGAGTATACTTGCTTCAGGAAATCCTTTTGCAGTAGAGCAAAATGTAAAAAAAATAGATCAAGAAGAGGGTATGCTTCTGGATGCTATAGCAAAAGAGCAGGTGGCACAAGAAGATGAGGATGAATTCTCTGACAAAAAATCCTCTCATGCGAAGACAAAGACGAAGATCATACCACCCAAAACAGCAAAAGAGAGCGTGAAGATAAAAAAGAGAGAAATTACAAAAATAACTGCTCCTGTTGTCAAAATAGAAGAGGTCAAAACACCTCCTGTCGTGAATAATGTCACTCCTGAACCTAAAAAGCAAAAAGCTGTAAAGCAAGAAGTCGTGAAGATTAGCCCCGTCAAGGTTGTAGCCCCAAAAGTAATACCTATTGTTGTCCCAAAAAAGAGAACTATAGAAAAACCTACTGTAGCCAAAATGATAGAAGAGGTAGATGCACAAATTAAGAAAGTAGATGCACAAATTAAGAAACTTCAAAATAATTTGAACACAAGCAGGAAGAATCAAGAGGTAAAAAAGAAGCAAGAGGCAAGCAAAAAGAGAGTAAATGTAAGCACAAAGAAAATAGATGTAGATAAAAAGAGACCCAATCAGAGTCAGAAGAGGGCTGATGTTAACAAAAAGAAAGTAGACACAAGCAAAAAGAGATCAGATACAAGTCAAAAGAAGTCAGTAGTTAAAGCAAAGAAACCAGTAATCGAAGAGAAGAAGGTAGTAGCACCTGAAGAGCCCAACGCAGAGATAGAAACTCCTGAGTCAGAGAGTAGTATTTTTGAGAGAGAGCTAAAGGAAGCTATCGAGAGTGTACGCTAATTCTTACTTTTCTCTGTATCTTCTTGATGATACTTGAGATTTTGAAGTAACTTAATAGTGACCATCGAGATTAATATCTCAAAGAGACTCGCTAGGATGAGTTGATAATAGCTTAAAAGATCTATAAGATGTGCCTCATAACCGATCGTGGCGACTGCGACTAAGAGTGTCAGTGGCATAGAGAGTGAGAGTCCTGCCAATAGTGCATTTCTGGAACCATAAAGTGTTTTGAAAACATAGGCTGCCAAAATACGCATGATGATCATCAAAGATGTGAGTAGTAGTGCTCCACTTACAATCCCCTCAAGTGCCAATGCAGCGAGATCAAACGAGGCTCCCACATGAATAAAAAAGAGTGGAACCAAAAATCCAAATCCTAAGCTAGACATCTTCTCTTCCAATTTTTTCTCATGATGGAAAAAGGCTGAGATAGCTACACCAGCAATAAATGCTCCGAGTGCAACTTCCAATTTCAATGAAAGCATCACCGCGATCAAAATAAAAAAGAGTGAAATAGCAAATCGTATATCTTGATCAGAGGTATCAAATTTGGGCATCAAAAATGTTTTGAGCTCTGGATACCACCAAAAAAGAAGATGCAGAAAACGGTAGAGAAGAAAAATAGCCAGCATAAACAGAAGAAGATAAGTCATTTTTCCCAGTAGTTCCCACCCAAATCCTATCGTACTTGCTGCATCGAGAATAGTCAAGGCTGCGATACTGACAATCTCACCTAAAACACCTACAATAAAAGCTAGCTGAAGCCAAGGCTCACCTTTGCCATAATCTTTTGCTAAGCTAGCAAGAAGACCGATGGAGATCAGAGGCAAAGAGACCATGACAATAGTACTAAGACTGAAAAGCCAACCGCTCAGAAGTGTCAACAGACTCATAATTATCAAAAATAGAAAAGACCTATTGATCAAGGATCGTGGACTATTGAGTATTTTTTTGAGGTTAACTTCCATACCAGCAAGAAACATAAGATAGAGAAATCCAACTTCTGCAATGGTATCAAAATAGCTGTGGTGTTCGATCATTCCGATATAAGCAAAGAGCGAGCCTAGTATAATTTCAATCGGGGGAGTAGGAATACGGACGATTTTGGAGATATAGGGACTTGACCATATCAACATAGAGAGGGTCAGGATCAGGGTAATACTAGTGTGTTCCACAATCTATCGCTATGTCGTATCCCAGATTTTTTAAGATATCGAGATCTTTGTGAGGTGCTTGTCCAGTGGTTGTTAGATAATTCCCAATGACAATTGCATTGGCTCCAGCTTCAAACATTTTCGCCTCTTCATTAGAAAAAATCAGTTCTCTTCCGCCTGCCACCATAAGCATCTTCTCTTCACCTAGTAGTTGTCTAGCTTTTTTGATAATATCAATCGCTTCAGGTTGTGTCAAATTTCTTGACTTGATAGGAAGTGCAGGATTAGGATGATAAAAATTAAGTGGAGTTGATTCTGGCTCCAAGGAAGCAATCGCATCTAGGAGCTCATTACGATCCTCTGCTGTTTCACCCATACCAAATATACCCCCTGTACAGAGTGCCAATCCAACAGATTTGACATCAGAGCAAGTTTGCCAACGCTCTTGCCAACTATGAGTTTGGCAAATCTCAGGATAATAGTTTTCAGATGTTTCTAAGTTGTGGTTGTAGCTGTCGATACCGTGTTCTTTGAGATGGCGAAGCTGTTCTGCGCTGGCGGTACCATTGCATGCGATCAGATTGAGACCCTTTATCTCAGACTTAATGGCTCTTGCCGCATCAGCAACAAAAGCAGTTTTTTTATCATCTAGACCTTTGCCAGCTGTCACTAGACAATACCCTAAAGCACCATTATCCTTTGCTACTCGGGCTTCTTCTACGATTTGATCAATCGCCTTGTAAGTGTAGCGTTCGATATCTGCATGATAACGGACACTCTGTGTGCAAAATTTACAATCCTCTTTGCAAGTACCACTGAGAATATTATTGATAGCACATAAAAATATAGGCTGTTTCTTTTTCATAGGTTTTATTGTACATCCTCTTTGTGTTTACATTTGAAACATTCATACACCTCTTTGCCTCGAAGCGTTTTTTTGCCCATCATATAGTCACACTCAGGACATTTTTTGTCAACAGGCTCAAAGTTGGCAATAAATTTGCATTTGGGGTAGTTTACACAGCCAAAAAACTTTCCGCGTCTTCCTTCTCGCTCTTGAATCTTACCTCCACACTCTGGGCAGGGGACAGTAATCTCTTTTGCAGGAGTGAGTGATTTGGCATTTTTGCATTTTGGGTAGGCAGAGCAGGCGAGAAATTTGCCCCGTTTGCTATTTTTGATCACCATGGGAGAGCCACATTTTTCACAGATCTCATCGGTCTCTTCTGGTTTTTCTGGCTCTTCCCCATTGACATTTTTAGTATATTTACATTTTGGAAAATTACTACAAGCAATAAACTCTCCATAGCGACCTTTTCTTAGCAGAAGCTCACTACCACAATCAGGGCAATTTTCTCCAGTTGGGATTGCTACCTTGAGGCTTTTGATATTTTTCTTCCCTGCATCTATTTTTTCCATAAAAGGAGCATAAAAATCACTCAGTACCTCTTGCCAATCTTTTTGCCCTTCGCCTACCTCGTCAAGTGTCTCTTCCATCGAGGAGGTGAAGCTACTATCAACGATTTCAGAAAAATGTGTCTCCAAAAGCTCAATGACAGTAAACGCTATCTCTGTTGGATGAATGCGTTTCTTTTCTAGTTCAATATATTTGCGTGTTTGCAGGATTGTAACCGTAGGTGCATAGGTACTTGGACGACCAATCCCCAGTGATTCAAGTTTTTTGATGAGACTGGCTTCATTGTAGCGTGGTGGTGGTTCAGTGAAGTGTTGTTCAGATCTGATCTCATCAAGCAAGATGGCTATTCCCTGCTTGAGGTCAGGAAGGAGTTTATCTTTTTCATTGTAGCCTGTCACACGATAGAAACCATCAAAGAGGAGTTTTCGTCCACTTGCTTTGAAAGTCGTCGTATCACTCTTGAAGAGGATTGTTTGGGATTCAAATTCAGCATCTACCATTTGACAAGCGAGAAAACGATTGTAGATCAGGCGATAAAGCTTGAGTTCGTCTGTGGCGAGATAATCTGCTGCGATTTTAGGTGTGAATTCGATCAGAGTGGGACGAATAGCTTCGTGTGCCTCTTGTGCTGCTTTTGCTTTGGTGACATAGTTTCTAGGCTTTTGGGGTAAATATTTATCACCATATTGAGTCTTGATATGATCTCGTGCTCCAAAAAGTGCTTCTTTGGCGAGATTGAGACTATCGGTTCTCATATAAGTGATGACACCCATGGTTCCTTCGGCTGTCTTGACTCCCTCATAGAGTTTCTGTGCCACCATCATTGTTTTTTTCGGTGAAAAACCAAGTTGTGTAGAGGCACTTTGTTGTAGAGTTGAAGTCATAAAAGGGGGAGAAGGACGGGTCTTTCGCTTGCTCTTGTCGATCGAAGCTACGATGAAATCTTCGCTTTTTGCTGCCAAGACGATTTCTGTTGCCATCGCTTCATTCTGTATACTGAGTTTCTCGATTTTCTTTCCACCATATTCATAGATGGAGGATTCTATGGTTTTCCGGAAGAGTGCATCGATACTCCAGTACTCTACAGGTTTGAAAGCTTTGATCTCTCGCTCCCTATCGATGACGATTTTGAGCGTCGAACTCTGTACTCGTCCTGCGGAGAGCCCTTTTTGGATCTTGCTAGCAAGCAATGGAGAGAGCTTGTATCCTACGATTCTATCAAGAAGTCGTCGTGTTTGCTGGGCATTGATGTTGTCCATATCAAGTTTTCTGGGATTTTCAAGTGCGTGTTGAATGGCACCTTTGGTGATCTCATGGAAGACGATTCTTGGCAGGGTCTCTGGATCTTTTCCGATCGCCATAGCGATATGATAGCCGATCGCCTCTCCTTCACGATCCTCATCCGTTGCGATATAGATGGTTTCTGCCTCTTTAGCTAGCCTCTTTAGCTCTTTGACTGTAGCACTGGCATCGCGTGGGATAGAGTACTTGGGAACGAATAGACCTGCATCATCAATCGTAATACCAAAATTACTCTTTGGGAGATCGCGTATATGCCCTTTGGAGGCGACGACTTTGTACTCCTTGCCAAGGAAATTGCTGATAGTTCGACCTTTTGCAGGTGATTCTACGATAATTAAATTTTTCATTTGCTGCACTACTTCTCTAATTTTTTTTGCATTGTAACACAAAAGTAAAAAAAAGGCACTATAATATTCAAAATAAATAATTGGTATCCTAGATATGGAGAAAAGGAGGAGTATATATGAATCTTAAGGGGACTCAGCTTTGTGGCATTGACGAAGCAGGTCGTGGACCACTAGCGGGACCATTGGTGATGGCAGGTGTGATATTGACCGATCAGGTTGAAGGATTGATGGATTCCAAAAAACTGAGTGAAAAGAAGAGGGAGATACTCTACCCACAGATTATCAATGCCTCACGATATCATATAGTAGTGTTTACACATGCTCAGATAGATGAACAGGGAATATCTTATTGCTTGCATGAGGGCTTAGAGCAGATCAAAGCATCACTACCTGATGCATCCTATCTCTTTGACGGCAATAGTACTTTTGGTGTGGAGTCTATCGAAACGATGATCAAAGCAGATGCAAAAATTCCTGAAGTGAGTGCCGCAAGTATCCTCGCGAAAGTAACTCGTGACAGAGTGATGAAGGATTATGCGCTGGATTATCCTGAGTATGGTTTCGAGAAGCACAAAGGTTATGGTACAGCAGCCCATGTCGAAGCGATGCGAAAGTATGGACGATGTGCCATTCACCGTCACACCTTTCGAGTTAAGGCATTGGATGAGATTTTAGGGACAGGTGACGAAACCAAACTTTTAGTAAAATAACTACAAGCTTTTTATTCATCAACCAGACACAATTGATTTTTAGTTAAAATATACCCTACTATATCTCAAGGCGCAAGATGAGAGAACTCACTGCAAAGACCATTATTATACTATTTGATCTACTGATTATTACTTTTTCTATCTATTTTGCTGATTTTCTCCGTAGTAATTTTGCTGAGTTTATAGGTACACCGCACACAGCTCCCCTCACAAACTACAGTGCCATTCTACCTCTCTATATCTTACCCATTGTTCTTTTTGCTTATGAAGGCATTTATACTTATCGTTATGATTTTTGGCATGAGAGTCGGTTGATCCTCAAGGGAATTCTCTTTAGTGCTATACTTGTCTTCTCTTATCTGGCCATCACCAAATCCATTGGAGTCTACTCTCGTATAGTCATAGGTTCAAGCTTTCTATTTATGGCTCTACTGATTCCAATCTCGAAGAATTTCACTAAAAAATTACTCTACCGTTTAGGATTATGGAGCAAAAAAGCAAAGATTTACGGCAATGACCCTTTTTTGACACAAGAGATTTATGGCAACCCATATCTAGGCTATATCGAGCCAAAAGAGGGAGAAGAACCCTCAACACTTTTTGTCAATCCCAAAGGTGATGACGCAGCATCTCTCAAAGAAATTATCTCTTCTCAGATGCAAAAGCGAAGTGAAGTTATTTTCATTCCCTTTATCGATGACTACGACCTCACACACTCACATATTTATGAGCTCTCCAATACAAGAACCAATCTCATCGTCTACCAGAACAGACTCAAAAATCGCTATTTACTGCTATCGAAACGCATTACTGATATGTTTCTCTCGATCCTTATATCTCCTTTTCTTATCATTCCTATGATCTATATTGCATATAGAATACACAAAGAGGAACCGGGAACCCCTATTCTCTTCAAACAGAAACGATTGGGGCAGGAGAAGAATATTTTTGTCTGCTATAAATTTCGTACAATGTATGACGAAAGTGAAGAGATACTTCAGAAGTATCTCTCAAAAAATCCAGATGAAATATCATATTATAATCAGTATCATAAGTACAAAAATGATCCTCGCATCACACCGATAGGAAAACTTCTACGGCGCACTTCGCTCGATGAGCTACCTCAGATATTTAATGTCTTCAAACAAGAGATGAGCTTCATCGGTCCACGCCCTTATATGCTTGACGAGAAAGAAGAAGTAGGAGATACTCTCGATATTATCCTAGCTGTGCGACCTGGTATCACTGGGCTTTGGCAAGTTAGTGGACGGAGTGATGTTGATTTCCACTCTCGTATTGACCTAGATGTATGGTATATACGCAACTGGAATCTCTGGATGGATCTGGTCATTCTGATCAAAACCATCAAGACAGTTTTTTTAAAAAAGGGTGCCCAGTAGCTAGTGTGCTACTTGCAATCGGCATAATCAATACCGGGTGACTCTAGATCTGTCAAGGCAGTGAACCAGACATTTGCCATCTTTTCATATCCGCAATCATTCGGATGTATGCCATCAACAAAATCATTATTGGGACCATTGTATGTGATGTTGGCATCATGTTCCATATCAACGACAACTATATTATCTCCATTTGCAATGCGATCTTGAGCCATCGCATTTAGATTCATATTAAACTCTGAAATGATACCCGGATTGATGGCATCAGACAAAATAAGTGCCAATATGACTAAAATATCTATTCCACTCTCATTTTTAAAACGCTCTATTTCATTGAGAATATCTTCTACTCCTGAAACAGAAGTGCCCATATCGTTGGTTCCTATATACAACAAAATAATATCAGGGGCATTTGCATGCAGATAGCCGTAAATATGATCAGCCATCTTATGGCTTGTCCATCCCTCATGTCCCTCATTGTCACCATCAAAGTAAGGCTCGATAGCTCCACCTGTCGTTCTTGAACCAACAAAATCAGTAGCGAAACCTACATCTTCAAGTTTATACCACAAGTAATTTCTATATCCACTTCTTTCTGCATCCGTACGAGTATCATCAAAATTCCAATCCCAAGTGATAGAATCTCCAAGTGGCATAATTTTATAAACTTGAGAATTATTATTTTCAGAACTGTTATTGTCAGAACTGTTATTGTCACTGATGTTGGAGTCAACTACTCTACTAGTTGCACCGCCTCCACAACCCAAGATAAATAGAACTGTCACTATAATATAAAAAAATTTCACACTTCTCCTCCTAATCTACAACTGTTATTTTTCACTGTTACGACTTGTCTTTGTCGGATAATCAATCTGTATTTTAAACTATTCTATGATAATATAACGACAAGTTTAGCTAGTAACATTAGAATTTGACAGATTATACCAAAAACTACTTAGGATAAAAAATTAAAATGGAAATCAATATTGCTATTTATAAAAACTAGAATAGAAGATCTTATTATCATCGAGCCAAAAGTTCATGGTGACGACAGAGGTTATTTCATTGAAACATTCAGAAAAGACAAATTAGAAAAATTTCTCGGTCATTCAGTAGACTTTTGCCAAGATAATGAGTCGAAAAGTTCGCGCGGTGTTCTCAGGGGTCTACATTATCAACTTTCTCCTTTTGCGCAAACGAAATTGGTTCGCGTCATCAAGGGGCGTGTCTTGGATGTAGCAGTTGATATCAGAAAAGAGAGCCCAACCTTTGGCGAACATGTTGCAGTAGAATTAAGCGAAACAAATCATCGTCAACTCTTTGTCCCTAGAGGTTTTGCGCATGGTTTTGTCGTGCTAGAGGATGATACGATCTTTGCTTACAAGGTTGACAACTACTACTCACCAGAATATGATCGTGGGATTGCCTTTGATGATCCTACTATCGGAGTCGATTGGGAGATAGACCATTCAGAACTCCAACTATCGGACAAAGATACCAGACAGCCTGCCCTGAACGATGCAGATCTATTTCACTATGGAGAAAACCTATATGAGTAAGAGTATTCTAATTACAGGCTCCAATGGACAGTTAGGACGAGAACTTCAGAAACTTGTTCTTGAACAAGCAGAGCGTTTTCCCCTTGCCAACTTTTACTTTGCAGACAGAGACTCCCTAGATATAACAGTCAAAGAAGCACTTCGAGAGTTTATTACAATACATGCCATTGATACGATCATCAATTGTGCCGCATACACTCTAGTAGATAAGGCAGAAGAGAATCAAGAACAGGCAGACAAGATCAATAGAGAAGCGGTCAAATACTTGGCTGAACTTTCATTAGAAAAGGATATTTGGCTCATACATATCTCAACAGATTATGTTTTTGACGGTAGAGGACATAGACCCTACAAAGAGGATGACCCTGCAGCCCCACAAGGGATCTATGGCAGATCAAAACTTGCAGGAGAGAGGGAGATAGACCTTATTGCTCCCAATCATGCGATCATCATACGGACATCATGGCTCTACAGCAATTTTGGCAGCAACTTTGTCAAAACAATGCTGAAATTAGGAAGAAGTAAAAAAGAAATTTCTGTTGTTTGCGAACAGACAGGTACACCAACTTATGCTAGGGACTTAGCAGAAGCGATACTGAGAATCCTAGAGCAAAAACCTGAACTCATAAAATCCAACCCCTCAGGATCAGTAGCCCTCTATCATTTTAGCAATGAAGGTATCTGCTCTTGGTATGATTTTGCTCATGCTATATTTGAACTCTCCAACATCAAGTGCAAAATCAACCCCATCAGTGCCGAACAATACCCTACCCCTGCCAAACGACCTTACTACAGCGTTCTTGATAAAACAAAGATAAAAAAAGCATATAGACTTGAAATCCCCCACTGGAGAGATTCACTATACGATCTTATCAAGATTCTTTAGGGAGAGTAGATGTAACTCTATCATCTCCATCCATCCACTTTTTACCGCTTCCAGAAGTAATGCATCATCCATCTCAAGTAATTTCTTTTTGTCAATAATATAAAATCCAGCAAGCTTCTGATCCTCTTCGCCCTCTTTTTTGAAGTTAAATTGGGAAGGTTGCAGGATATCTTGCTCTTTTAGGCGTTTGAGAATATGGGTAGTCACTTGTGTTTCACGATGGTATGTTTCAAGCAGTGTTCTAGCATTGATGAGAGCCTCCGAAGCTTGACCGTCGGCATCAAATAGTGTCACACCATCTGGAGAAGTGAAACACCCACTCTCCAAGTCAAAACCTATCTGTAGGCTATCACTACTCTCATCATCAGCCACGAGAGTAAAAGGGTATCTTCTCAAAAAAGCAGGAAGATAGTCAAGAGAGCATTGCCCTTTGTCATCTATAGCATTGTTCTCTTCTCTGCCGACCATAAGCATAAGCATAGGAGTCTCATTTTGCTCTAGGATAATGATTGGATAACTACAGCAAAGAGATTTTACTTCACTGAAGGTTATAGGGATGAGATTGATATTTTTGGCAAAATAGAAATCCTGCGGTGGCGTATAGCGATAAAATCCATGCTCTTTCGCTCGAAGAATTTTGACATTTTTATACATTATATTAACCTTTTATTTAAAATATTTTCTTTGTAACTCTTGGATATATTTATAATCTGTTTGACCGCTATAGTAATAGGCTTCTATAAGAGAAGTGAAGATATCAGCCTCAGTATTTACAAGCCTCAATTGATTGTCCCTATATTCTGCTTCAGCTAGATAAGCATCTGTCAAACTCGATACACCATTGACATAACTTTTGCTTGCACCTTCAAAATATTTTTTGGAAGCTTCCACAGCGGATCTTTCTGCTGTGACACTAGCAAGCCCTCCCTTGATATTTGAAAGTGTTTTTTCCAGAGAAATTTTGATATTGAGTCGTGAATCTTCAGCCTCTTCTTTAGCAGCATAATAGAGGTATTTGGACTCTTTGACTCTGTCATCCACATATCCTCCCTGAAAAATAGGAAAATTAAGCGTGAGCATCGCCCGCGTTTCATCCTGCCTAGTGACAGCATCAATAGTTCCTCCAGCATCACCATAGCTGAGTACTGCATCGATTTGTGGAGATCTTTCGCTATTCCTAAGTCCGATCTGTATCCTTGCTATTTCAACACTCTGTTCATCCAGTTTTATGCGTGTATTTTTACCGATACTCTCTTGTACCGATCTAAACTTAGATTTATTAAAAACTTTTCTCATCGCATCTATATTAAAATTGACAGGAGTGATATATTTTTCTACATCTTTATATTTTGTCAATAGTCTAAGATTATAGAGATTGTATTCATAAATTTGTCTAGCTTTGATCAGATCACTTTTACTCTCTTGCATCTTGGCAAATGCTTGATACTTTTCTATACTTGAAGCGAGTTGCATTTCAAATTTTTTATTTATATTTTCATAAGCTGAAGTTAGGACGAAGAGCTTCTTTTCGAGAATGACTATAATCTTTTTTTGTCGTACAGAATTAATGGAATTTTGGAGAATCATTGTGACAAGTTTAGCTATCTCATCTTTCTCCTGCATGAGTGCAAGCCCCTCTCTTGCCTTGGCATCCTTGATACCTTCGATCAATTGTGCTCGATAAATCGATTGCTTGAAGGTGAGATTGTAATTGTATGCTCTACCATGATGATATATGTTAGTTTCTGGATATTCATAGTGATAATTTTGATTACCATATTGTCCAGATATATTGAGACTAGGCTTATATCTATCCACACTTTGATCGTAATAGCTATGACTAGCAGAAGCTTTATGTTCAAAACTTTTTATTTTTGGATTGTTTTCAATGCCCTTTTGGCATAGTGCCGCAAGTAAATTTATTTCCGCATTTAGCATAGAAACAGAGATTGCTGTCAATAAAATAATCTTAGTTAGCATTAAATATCCCTTTGCTGAGTTGAATAATTGGATTCATTAGGTATTTCATCAGAGTACTCTCACCTGTTTGGATGAAGAGAGAGACAGGCATACCAGGTAAAATAGTAAACTCATTTATTTTGATCGCCTTGAAACCATCAGGTGTGATCTTGACCAAAATCTTGTAAAAAGACTCTTTTGCCCCTTCGGGTATGATCGCATCAGCGGAGAGATAAGTGATCTCTCCATAGATGGGAATAGCGGCAGGACTGACAAATGAGGCGAAAGAGACTTCAACTTTCTGCCCTACGAAAACCTTTTCGACATCAGTGAGTAATACAAAAGCTTCGATCATCAACTCTTTACTATCTGGCACAATGGTCATGATAGGCTTATGAGGGGAGACAACTTCACCATCAGCATGGAGCTTCATATCAGTTACCAAACCAGAGCTAGGGGCTTTGATCGTAGAGTTTTCCAAAGCATTTTTCAAAGATATAATTTTGCCTTTGATCTGCCCATTATCTAGCTTAAGTTTATTGCGTTCCCTGAGCACATTGTTTTTAAATGTGTTTCTCTCTAGAATAATTTGCTGCTTATTTGCCTCGACAGTTGCTAAGTTTTCATCTATATTCGATAACAATGAGCTAATCTGCTGCTTGGTCTGCTCAATACGACGCTCAGTATCGATAGATTTGAGTTCATCGACGGCTTCTTCTTTGAGAAGTTTTTTCCATTTTTTTAACTCTTTTTGATATGAAGCAAGGAGCCTTTTGTTAGATTCTATCTGTTGTTTCAATCCATTGTTTTGTGATATATATATATCGTTTTTTCTCTTAAGTAGAGAGATTTTTGATTTGATACTATCGATATCAGAGGTGAACAATGTTCGTGTCTCTTGCTCTAGTTGGCTGAAGTTGCTTTTGTCAAAAAGCATTTTTTCACAAGAACTACAATCAAATGAGTCCGAGAATAGAGCAAGTATATCTAGTCTGCAGATATTGAGAGTATTGGTATCATAATTGCTAATACTTGAATCAAGTTGTGCCCTGTATTCTGCATCATCAAGCTCTAGGAGCTTCTGATTTTTTTTGACAGTATCTCCTTCAAGTACATAAAACTTTCTGATGATACCACCTTTTGGGTGGGTAACTATCTTGTTGTATGAAGTCGTGATCACTTTGCCCCGAGCAGTGACAGTCATTGCAATGTTGGCATATACACTCCATATCCCAAAAAGCCCAAAAAGCAAAAGTATGGTTATCGTACCTAATCTTCGTGATGAACTATGTGCTCTTTCCAATACTTCATGATGATCATCTGCTCTATTTTTCTTGTCCATTGTTGTCATATCGGTATTTTTATTTTTCATTGTTTGATTTCTTTTGTTCTATGCTTTTTGTTGTTTTGCCTGATAGTGCATTCAGCACTTTGTCTCTCTCGTCATAAGAGACTACGAGTCCTTCTTTCAGTACCAACAGCTTGTCTGTGAGAGTGAGTATATTTTGCTTATGCGTAATGATAATAACAGTAGTGCCTTTGTCTTTCATGATCCTCAATGCCATAGAGAGCGCATACTCTCCTGCGTCATCCAAGTTAGAGTTGGGCTCATCAAGTACAACTATTTTTGGATTCCCATAGAGTGCTCTTGCTAAACCGATACGCTGCTTCTGACCTCCCGAAAGTGCCATTCCGCCTGCGCCAACTCTCGTGCCGTAGCCTTCTGGAAGATTCAAGATCAACTCATGGGTTCCAGAAAGTTTGGCTGCTTCTATGGTACTTTCATCAGAAGCATCCTCTTCAAATCTAGAAATATTCTGCGCTATTGTTCCCTCAAACAGTTCAATGTCTTGAGGCAAATATCCTATATGCTTGCCTAGTTCTACAGAATTATACTGATGAATATCTGCACCATCTATACGAATATGACCATTTACGGGTTGCCATACTCCTACAGCTGTTCTGGCAAAAGATGACTTTCCTGCTGCACTCGGTCCGATGACACCGACTATCTCTCCAGGATTGATCTGAAGATCAACCCCCCTTAGTACTGGTATCTTTCCAAGTGGCGGTATGGTGACAACTTTTTCAAATCGAATAACACCCTGAGGATCTGGCAGAGAGAGTTTCTCCTCCTCAGTAGGAAATTCCAGAAGAAGCTGATTGAGTTTATCATAAGCAATTCTCGCCGTTGTAAAGCCTTTCCACCCCCCTACGATTTGACTGATCGGCTGTAGTGCTCGACCCAAGAGGACAGCACCAGCGATAAGCATACCTGGAGAGATACTCCCTGCGATAGCTAGCATAGCGCCCACACCATACATCATAGATGATGCCAACATTCTAAATGACTTGGATGCATTACTATAGAAAGAGGCTGTAGTACTAGCTTTGGTATGTGTCACAAGATAACGGTTGTACTTCTCCATCCATATCCTGTGGAGATTCTCCTTCATACCCATAGCATGTACGACCTCTACATTACGGACATTATTTTCAAAAAAGCCCACTGCACTACGATACTGTTCATTGGACTCTTCCAAACCCTCCTTGGTAGCCTTACCATTGAGCCATGTGAGCAGGAAGATGATGGCTGTCGCTGCTAAACCGTAAAAACCAAATACAGGACTAAAAGCAAACATGATGGCAATATAGATCGGAAACCATGGGAAGTCAAAAAAAGCAAATATGCCTTGACCTCCTAGAAATGTTTTGATACTACTAAAGTCCCTTATAGGCTGGATATTTGCCTTGTTTGGGTACTTCGCCGCCAAAGAAAATGTGGCATTAAAGAGACGCTCATTCATCATCAAATCAAGTTTATTACTGGCATAAATCATCAATTTAGCACGAACATAATCTAGTATCCACATCCCTACAAAGAACATAATAGTAATGATAGTTACGAGAAAGAGAGTGTTCATATTTTTTGATGGCATAACGGTATCATAAACTACCAACATATAAAAAGGTGCAGAGAGCATCAAGATGTTGAGAAAGAAGCTATAAATACCCAATGAGATAAATATCTTCTTCATACCCCTCAATGCTAATTGTAGATCAGATTTCTCTTGATTAGTGGTTGTTTTTTGCAAGTTGTCATTCCTTTAATTTTACTTTCCTCATATATTAGCAATATTATTTAAGTATTATTATAATTTCTCTGATTTAGAAGATAGATTGCTATTATACCGAATTATCTTTAATCTTAATCTCACATCCTTATACTAACTGTTTGCTATGGTGTTACAATTTATCCCCAAATATCTGAGACTCTCAAATTAATGAAAATAATAAGTAATAAATAAAAGTTTTTTATACTATACTTATATTATGTAATATGTAAAACATTTTACTAATTTAAAGGAGATTGATTATGCCAAGAAGAACAGAGATTACAGAGATTTATGTAGCAACATT